>JBPCXM010000697.1:0-2843 GCA_051008535.1 Pseudomonadales bacterium
CGGCGCCAAAAATATTCACCGCCTGCTTTCACAACAACGGCCAAACATGCGCCGCGCTCAAACGTTTGTACGTCCACGAGTCGCAGTATGATGAAATGTGCGAAGAGCTTGCCACCCTTGCGCGGAACGTCACCGTTGGCGACGGTATGGAGGAAGGCACCGAACTTGGTCCCGTTCAGAATGCAGCGCAGTTTGGAATCGTATCTGACCTGGCGGAATCCGCGCGCGCCGATGGCGGACGATTTCTGGCAGGTGGCCAAGCCATGGATAGAGATGGCTATTTCTTCGAGCCGACCATTGTTGCGGATTTGAGCGACGGCTCGAGATTGGTTGACGAAGAGCCGTTTGGCCCGATTCTGCCCATCGTAAAGTATTCAGACGTCGAAGACGTGATCCAACGGGCGAATGCCAATGAACGTGGCCTGGGCGGCTCAGTGTGGTCAAGCGATACTGACAAGGCAATAGCTTTCGCGCAACGTTTGGAATGCGGCTCGGCCTGGGTCAACCAACACGGCAGCATTCAACCAGACGCACCGTTTGGCGGTGTGAAACAATCGGGAATTGGGGTAGAGTTCGGGCTTTACGGTCTGGAAGAATACACGTCAATCCAGACGCTGAATGTTGCCAAGTAGTATCCGCGCCGTGCGCGCTGCATAAGAAAGCAAAGCCGGAGACATGACATGCGACAACGCCCTTTAACCACACTGTTGCGTACATCTTATGTAATTGCTGCACTGTGCGCCTTTGTCGGCGTGCGAGCCGCTGCCGCAACGGACGGCAAGGAACTTCCACCACCGCTACCGATTGAAGAGACCGGCCGGGTATTGAGTCTGCCGGAAAGTTACCCGGAACATTGGATGATGGTGGACGAGGCGAGTTTCTTCAGCATGTACGGTGGCAAAGTCATCGTGCTGGACGTGCTGGAGAAAAACCCGGCCAAACGCATCAAGGGCATGGTGCACAAAAACATGCTGGGCAACTTCGCGCAACACCAAATCAGGCCTGAATTCTATGTGCTTGAGAGTTTTCACGAGCGCGGCTGGCGAGGTAAAAGAACAGATGTGTTGGTGATTTACGATCGCAGTACCCTGAAAATCAAGAAGGAGCTTGTTTGGCCGACAGAGCGGCTTCAGGCGCTGCCAAGGCGTTACGCGATGGCGGTATCGGGCGATCAGAAGCTGTTATTCGCGGCTAATCTCAACCCGGCTACATCGTTTTCGGTGGTAAATCTGGATACAGAAGAAATCATCGACACTATTGCCACGCCCGGTTGCGTGTTGACCTTCCCGACCGGTCTGCGCAGCGTATCATCCTTGTGCAACAACGGTGGCATGCTGACCACTGTAGTAGACGAGTCTGGTAAAATGAAGTCGCAGATGCGGCTAAAGCCATTTTTCGATACCGACAAAACGCCCATCTTCGAACGCCCGGCTATTATTGACGGCATGGCCTATTTCCCCAGTTTCACCGGCGACATGCATGTTATCAACCTGAAGGGCGAGGCCGCGGAATACGTTGAGAAGTGGAGTTTGATCAGCGACACAGAGCGCAAGGAAAACTGGCGCCCCAGCGGCTTGGGACTTATCGATAAGGATGATCAAGGCCTGCTTTACCTGATCATGCAACCCGACGGTGCCGAAGGCACTCAATCACACGGCGGCGCGCAAGTGTGGGTGTTCGATGTTAATAAGAAACAACGTGTAAAAATCATTGAAACACCGGGCCATGCTATTTCAATTGCGCTTACCCGGGGCGCTAAACCCAAACTGGTTGTCACCAATGGTGAACTAGTGCTTGATGTCTTCGATGCCGACAGCGGGGAGTTCATCCAATCGATCACTGATTTTGGCCAAGTGACACCATTGGTGGTGCACAAGTCCTATTAATGCATTATTAACCAACGAAGGTGTGCAAGAAAGAGACCATACTGTGGAACTAATGTCGATTGCCAGCAACTCAATAGCCGTATTCCTGCTTTGGCTATTTTTGTCAACTGGCATACATAAGCTGCAGCCTGCGAATCGTGGCTATTATGCTACCGTATTTTCCAACTATGGCATGTCGGCGCCTGCAATAGCCCGCTTGTTACCAAAGCTAGTAGGCGCTGTGGAGATCGCCATCGGTGTATTGGTCGCGTTGCCAAACACTCGCGTTGTCGGCGTAGTTGCCGCTGTAACGGCGTTGCTGGTCTATCTGCTATTGATGGCGCGCCAATTGTGGCTAGGAAAAAAAGATATGGACTGCGGCTGCACCGGGCCGCTGGGCGATTCCAAAATTAGCGATCGCTTATTGTTTCGAAACGGCGTACTGATCGCGCTGGCGCTTTGTTGTCTGCTGCCAGGCCAGGGTTTCGGCATACAGAACGTCGAACTTATATTTGCCTTTGCGCTGTTGCTGATCCTGCTTTACCTGAGCGTGGAACAGTTGATAAGTAATGACCAGAAACTCGAGCGACTGACAACAAGGTAGCGCAGCATGGATATACTGGTAGTTTCCAATATCATTCTCTGGATAGTGGTCATTTTGATGGCTGTGGTGATATTTGCGCTGACGCGGCAAATCGGCGTCTTGTATGAGCGTGTCGCACCAGCCGGTGCGCTGGCTGTGAATAAAAATATCGAGGTAGGGCAGGATGCACCGGCGATGTCATTGCAGAGCATAGAAGCGCGCCTGGTGCAGATCGCAGGCGCGAACGACAGAGGAAAGTCACAATTGTTATTTTGGCTGTCACCCGATTGCCCGGTGTGCAAAACGCTTGTGCCGGCCCTTAAAGCGGCGGCAAAAGCCGAAGCGGACTGGGTGCAACTGGTGTTAGCCTCCGATGGCATGGAACTGGACCACCG
>JBPCXM010000698.1:0-4022 GCA_051008535.1 Pseudomonadales bacterium
TTACCAGCGTGTCGACGGCAGCCAATGGTAAAAACTTTTTCCGGGTTGAAGCCGAACTGCAAGACAAGACTACGCCGCTGCGCCCCGGCATGGCTGGCGTAGCTAAAATCGATATCGGCGAACGCAAGTTGCTATGGATCTGGACCCACGGCCTGATGGATTGGTTACGCTTGCAAGCCTGGCGCTGGTTGCCGTAAGCCGTGAGTGAATCACTTTTTAGCGCGCACTGGTATCGCGTGCAGGCTTTAAAGCCGCAATTGCGCGTGCATACAAAGCTGCACAGGCACGACTATCGCGGCCAGATCTGGTACGTGTTGCAAGACAATTCCAGCAGTCGCTATCACCGTTTCAGTAGCGCGGCGTATGAGTTTATCGGACTGATGGATGGCACGCGCAGCGTGCAGGAAATTTGGCACCGAGTGAACACCTTGCTCGGCGACGACGCGCCCACACAGGACGACATTATTCAACTGTTAGCCCAGCTGCATAGCCGCGACGTCTTGCAATGTGATATTCCCGCCGATACCGATGAGTTGTTTCGGCGTGCCGAGGCACAGGAGAAAGCGCAGTGGCAAGGGCGTTTCAAAAATCCCTTATCTATACGTATTCCCTTAGTTGACCCGGAATCGTGGTTAAACCGCAGCATGGTGTTGGTCGCGCCGCTGTTTTCCTGGCCAGCGCTGCTAGTCTACGTGATTATCCTCGGTGCTGCCGTGCTGTTTGCGGGTGTGCACTGGCAAGATATTCGCGCCGAAGCGATGCAGCATGCGTTTAGCGCACAAAATCTGCTGTTAATATTTTTGACTTACCCCATAGTCAAACTGTTACATGAATTCGGCCACGCCTACGCGGCCAAGTTGGAAGGCGGCGAAGTACACGAGATGGGAATTATGCTGCTGGTACTAATGCCTATTCCGTATGTTGACGCGTCGGCCGCGACCGCGTTTCGTAGTAAATACAAACGCATGCTAGTCGGCGCGGCCGGTATTATGGTTGAGTTGTTGTTAGCAGCGCTGGCGTTTTTCGTCTGGCTTAGTGTGGAGCCCGGGTTGATACGCAACTTGGCATTCGACGTGATGCTGATCGGCAGTGTGTCGACGCTGTTGTTCAATGGTAATCCGCTGCTGCGTTTCGATGCCTATTATGTGCTGGCCGATGCGATTGCGATACCGAACCTCGCGCAGCGCTCTAATCGTTACATTGGTTATTTATTGCAGCGCTACGCCTTTGGTTTGCGTGATGCTACATCGCCGGTCAACGCTGACGGTGAAGCCAGCTGGTTCTTCGTGTACGCCATTGCATCGTTTGTGTACCGCTTGCTGTTGCTGGTGGTGATTGGCTTCTATCTGGTGCAAACATTCTTCTTCGTCGGCGTAGCGCTGACCTTATGGGCAGCAATTAACCAGCTTCTGCTGCCAATGGGTAAGCATTTAGTGTGGTTATTCAACAGTCCAAGCCTACGTTTTAAGCGTGCTCGCGCGCTGACCCTCAGCACCGTAGTTTGCGCTTCGCTGGCCGCACTACTCGCATTAGTGCCGGTGACTTCCAACTCTCGCCACGAAGGTTTGGTGTGGGCGCCGCAAGATGCTCGCGTGCATGCTGGCACCAATGGCTTTGTCGTGAAACTACTCGCTGAGCCGGGCAGCTTGGTCAGCAAGGGGCAAGCACTTATCGAAATGCGTGATCCCTTACTGGTCGCCAAGCGTGACGTGGCGGCGGCAAAAGTGAAGGAACTCAGGGCGCGATATTTTGCACTACGCGCGACAGATTTGGTGCAAGCCAAGCTGATGCAAGAGGAACTGCAAGCCGCCAGAGCAGAATTGGTGCACGCGCAGGAGCGGGTAGATTCGCTGTTGATCACCAGCAATACAGACGGCAAGCTGATTGTGCCGTTGGCACAAGACCTGCCGGGACAATTTATTAATCAAGGCCAAACCCTGGGTTACGTAATTGAACGAAGACAAGCGACTGCACGGGTGGTGGTAGGCCAGGCCGATATAGACCGCGTGCGCCGACGCCTCTTAAAAGTAGAGGTGCGGCTGGCCAGTGCCATGAGCGAGGTGTTAGCAGCCCGCGTTGTTCGCGATATGCCGCAGGCGAGCTATCGTCTGCCGAGCAAGGTATTAAGTACAGAGGGGGGTGGTTCCTTCGTCACCGACGCTCAAGATGAGCAAGGGGTAACGACGCGGGAAAAACTGTTCCAGTATGAGCTGCAGTTGCCGCTGCCGATGAGTGCCGCGCATATTGGAACCCGTGTGCATGTATTGTTCGACCATGGTGCTGAACCTCTAGCGCAACAGTGGTATCGCCGTGTTCGGCAGCTTTTTCTGCGCCAGCTCAATGTGTGATCTTGGAGTCTAGCAGGTGGCCGTTAACGCTATATTTAAACCCGGCGCTAGTCACGGATTTTATCCGCAAAACCTGGCGCCAGCACCTGCTGCGTTGGAACTATGGTTAGCCAATACGCTAGGTAAGCTGCCCAGCATTAGCCGGGCCCGCCACTATCGTCTTAGCCGTATCGTTAGTAAAATAGACACCGTGGCGGAGGGGCTTGTCGGCACTAGTGAACAAGAACTGCAGACAAAACTGCGATCAGTGCGCGAACGACTACTACGCGATGGTCTGCAGCCGCAACATATTTTCTCGAGCTTTGCGCTAATCCGTGAGATCTCCGGTCGAATTCTCAATATGCGCCACTTTGACGTGCAGTTGTTCGGTGCATGGGCGCTGGTTAACGGCAATATGGTGGAGATGGCAACCGGTGAAGGCAAAAGCCTGACAGCCACGCTGGCGGCGGGTTGCGCGGCCTTGGCTGGCATTCCCGTGCATGTGATCACAACCAACGAATACCTCGGAACGCGTGACGCCGCCGAGATGCGGCCACTATATGAAGCGCTTGGGTTGAGCGTGAGCGCCATTACCGAAGACATGCAGGACGACGCCAAGCGCGTCGCCTATCAAAGCGATGTGGTCTATTGCACCAATAAACAGATTGCCTTTGACTACCTACGCGACCGTTTGCAGATGGGCAACGAAAGCGGCCGTGCAGTCGTGCAATTCAATGCCGAACACTGCGCGGGCAAGCCGCTGCTGCGAGGCCTGTGTTTCGCCATTATCGACGAAGCCGACAGCGTGCTGATTGACGAAGCGCGCACGCCGTTGATAATCACCAAAGAACAAAAAGATCCACAGCAACAACGAATTTACATTCAGGCGTTGGAGTTTGCCCAAGCGATGCGCGAAGGGCGAGACTATGTGGTATTGCAGCGCGAACATCGTGTCAACTTGAGTAGAAGCGGTAGAGACTGGCTGGAAGAGAAAACGGCCCAGATGGAAGGTATCTGGCAGGGCGCACGGCGCCGCCAGTTCTTGGTACAGCAAGCGCTGGTTGCACTGCATCTGTATCAACGCGACAAGCACTATTTACTGCGTGAGGGCGAAGTACAAATCATTGACCAAAATACCGGCCGCGTGATGGCAGACCGCTCATGGGAGCAGGGCCTGCAGCAAATGATTGAATGCAAGGAAGAGTGCGAACTCTCCGGCCAGCGCGAAACCCTGGCGCGCATTTCCTACCAGCGTTTTTTCCGTCGTTACCTACGGCTGGCAGGCATGAGCGGAACCTTGCAAGAGGTCAAGCATGAATTGTGGACTATCTACCGGCAACGCATGATTCAAGTGCCGCGTCATAAAGCGTCACGCTTAACGATTGCGCCGGACCGCATCTATCGCCGCGCCAGCGACAAGTGGTTAGCCATCGTGGCACGCATAAAGGTTTTGCACGAGAGCGGCCGTCCGCTGTTGATTGGCACCTGTTCGGTCGCCGACTCGGAATTACTGAGCCGGGTTCTGAGGCAAAACAATTTACCCCACCGCGTACTAAATGCGCGACAAGATCACGAGGAGGCCGAAATAGTGGCCACCGCAGGGCAGGGTGGCAGTATCACCGTTGCCACTAATATGGCAGGCCGTGGCACCGATATCAAACTTGGTATCGGGGTGGAGGAACTTGGCGGTCTGGC
>JBPCXM010000699.1:0-10591 GCA_051008535.1 Pseudomonadales bacterium
GCTTAATTATTAACTCAACAGAAACTAACGTCAGGCTTACTGCGGCATGTTACGCTGTTTGCAACGGGACCAGATTTTTCGTATGACCGGTTGTGGCCGTTCTTGCTCGGCGGCAACGGATAATTAAATCGACTTTGAATGACGGCTGTATCCGGAGTAAGCTGGCACGCAATGCTGGCAGCATCGACTGGGCAAAAACAACCCGATATCGATGTTCGTTCAGTATCGCAAGCAGAGGTATTCTCCCCTCAGTGGAGGCAGCTACGACCGCCAGGGTCGAAAGATTAAACGAGGAGAACGGAAATGGGACAAGGTGAGTTTGATCTCTATAACAAGCATGTGGTGATTACCGGTGGCTCGAGCGGTATCGGATTTGCGTTGGCCAAGGTGCTGGGTGGCCGTGGATGCAAGATCCTAATTGCTGAACCCAGTGAGGATCGTCTCAAGACTGCGGTTGACGCGTTGGGCGGGCTTGAAGTGGATGCCGCGTACAAGACGTGTGATGTCACCTGTCTTAGTCAGGTCGAGCAGCTAGCAGACTACGCTTGGGATACATTTGGGTGCGTAGATATGGTGTTCAACAACGCGGGCATTTCGATTCCACAAGTACCGATCGTCGACACGTCTTTGGATGATCTGCATGCAGTATTTGATGTGAACTTCTTTGGCGTATGGCATGGTTGCCGCGTATTTGGTCGCCGGCTTGTCGAGCAAGGTACGCCTGCAGGTATCTACAACACAGGGTCGGAAAATTCCCTTTTCAATGCGGTGCCAAACAACGCCGGGTACCTGGCTTCAAAACATGCTGTGCTAGGTTTGACCGACAATCTACGTGAACAGATGCCGGACTTCATTCACGTTGGGATCATTATCCCCGGCTTTGTGAAGTCTGAGATGACCGCGCGTGTTGGCGATCTCGCGATGGACACGGACAAGTTTGCATCTATCGTGTTGCAACAAATCGGCGACGGCCGCTTTTACATCGTTTCTCACGCGTACAATATGGTACATATCCAACAGCGCTACAACGAAATCACTCGTGCTTACGAGACCTATGCGCCTCGCTACCAAGGCGATGAAGAATTCGACGTCAGGCACTTGCTGTCAACACTGGGCTAGCCACAGCCTGGTGCGAAAGTACGTCACGGTCTACCATTGGCCGTTTAGAGGCTTTCGCTGCGGTGCTTTTCTGCTTTATTGAATGGCTGTTTTCGGTTCAAGCAGTCTGTCCCACTCGATCTATTCCGACGATGTGTGCAAGATCGCGTGTGAGTTACCGAGCTTTTTATAAGACTGAGTAACTCATGTTGACTTGTCCATATAAAGCGCTGACTTTTTAGGGTGTGCTTGAAGGATTTGGCCTCCCCTTCCCTCTCCACCTTCGCATTAAAGGTGTCAAAGCTTTTCTCAGACAACGGCTTTGACCACCACATAGGCACTAGGCCCCACGCCGCTTCAATGGCTTCGTATTTCCCATCGCGTTCGCGAACAATGGGTGTGCGATTCCAGTCCGTTACCGCCTTCTGTTTCCTGCGCATCGGAAAGCGATCACCGTCCACGAACTCGGGCAATGGTTCGTTAGTGGTTAAGCGCGACAGTTTGTTGATCTCGCGCCACGAGAGCCGCTGTGTTGAAAAGGAACCGCACATCGCGGCACTGTGACTTTTTCGAGCTAACTCGATTCGTCGGCGAAGTCAATGAGGGAACGCACGCCGATGGACGCGTTCAGATCTGTAGGCATGAGCTCGAAGTCGAGCCAGATGGTGCCCTTGTCGGACTGCCAACCCGTACCGATACGCTGGAAGAAGGGCTCCTTGCCTTTACCTCCAGGCACAGGAGTGATCACTCGATGGGTGGGTTTACGGTTTACATTTGTTGCATTGGACATTGTTTGCACCATTCAGTAATAAAGATAAACAGCCTTCACCATGAAAAGTCGGATTTTGGGGTCTTGCCTAAGCCTAAGTTCACATACCTGTAATTAGTTAGAACCTATTATGTGAAAAGACCTTTTCCATCTTCTGTCACGGAAAGAGCCATTTTCGGTGTAACATAGGAAAAATAGCGCTATTTTATTTCAAATGCAACATATTATTTATTTCAAATATAATCTATTATAATAATATTCACTAGAATCCATTTGCAAGTTCAATATCGTCAAAAAGGTATTATTTCAAATTCGTAACAGTTACGATTATGGTTATTATGGGTTCAGGCATTCATTGCTCGATGAAGCCAATGTTAAAGAACAGACCAGCGGCGGCATTGTGTAAATACATCGGTATCGCGTGGCTCGGTGCCTGTGCGGCGTTTGTATGCGCGGAACCGGATAATCAAGAGCCTAGACAATCTCAGGACCTTGATTATGAGGATGACTTCGCCGTAGACGGTGACGATGGCGCCATGCCTGCCATCCATGCAACCCGCTTGGATTATTCTGAATTTGAGGCCCCCGAAGCGGTGACGGTGATCACGCGGGAGGATATCCGGCTGGTAGGGTATCTCGAAGTCTCGGAAATCTTTCGCGCCGTGCCCGGATTTCGAATCGCTAAAGTTGGCGATCAAACCTGGTTGAGCTACCACGGAACGACGTTGATTCAAAATCGGCGGATGAAGGTGACCATCGATGGTCGCAGTGTCCTGATTGGTGATGGAGCGTACGTTGAATTTGATCGATTGCCGATTGATCTTGAGGATATTGCACGAGTCACGATCACTCGTGGACCGAATGGTGCAGCGTTAGGTGACAATGCCTTTCTAGCCAGCATTGATTTCACGACAATTAGTAAAAATGACCCGCATGGCATCGGAATCAGTGTAGGCGGTGGTTACAATGACCGGAAGAAAGTTGGCATCACCGTTAACGAGAGCGTAGGCGGTTTTCACATCGCGTTATCCGCAAACACTGAAGAGGATGGTGGTTATGATTTCTCGGACGACGAGGAAACACCTCGTAATGATGGCAAGAAGATCGATAGGGCCAGGATAACTATAGAGCGCGACTTTAACCCCCGTAGTACCTGGATTGCGGATGCCAGTATCTATGACAGTGAACACGAAGCCGGTCAGCCCACAATTCGGTTCACGGGCGAACAGACCAATGAAGGTCAATTTTTTGCCCTAACGAATCGTCGAGAGCTGGGTGAATCAAGTCGGCTGGATTGGTTTATCAGCCACAACCAACAGGAGGAGTATTTACTGAGTGGTGGCTGTTACACACCCGACACCATCGCAGGGATCATTTCTGTTACCGATCCTGCGGATCTAGCAGGCGCTCTTGCGCCAACCCTGTTTGTACCTCAATTGCTTGGTGTACCGCTGCACGATACTTGCTTTATTACAGATTTAGGTATTGAGTCCAACAAGACCGAGTTCGAATTGGAGTACGAATCACGCCGCGGGCCATTACGCTATTTGTTGGGAGCGTCAGCCTCGACAATCGATGCCCGTAGTGATCAGTGGTTTGGCGGTATCGAGGAAAAACAAGATACGTACCGTGGTTTCGGTGAAGCCGCGTATACGATAGGTAAATTCCATCTTAGTGCCGGTGTGATGGCGCAAGATTCGAACAATATCGTCGACGCGCAAACTGCATGGCGAGCCGCGATCAATTGGCAATTACGGCCGAACCATATGTTGCGGTATTCGTATACGAGCAGCTTCCGTGTGCCGGCGTTGGTCGAAACTGAAACTCGGTATACCTCCGCGTTCTTCTTCGGTCGCCGTGACGAAAGCCTTTCTACTTACCAATTCAGCCTGCCTTTGCCCGACGTAACGAACCCTGTGCGTGTCAAACCGGAAACGATTCAGTCGCATGCAGTCGGTTATTTCGGTACCTTTCTAAACTCTAGACTAACAAGTGACCTCAAAGTGTTCGAGGAACAGATCAATGATTCCGTGGAGACTAATTCGTTCTCAAGACAACTGCCACCAGCTAATAAAGAATCGTTTAAACTGCGAGGCGCTGAAACCGAGTTCTCCTATAAGGTAACCGAATGGTTCAAGCTGGCAGGGCACTACTCTTATCTTGACAACGATTCGCAACGCGCCTATGAACAGGGACTTCATGGAGACCACGCGGGCTCACTTACGGCCATTTGCCAATTGGCCGTTGGACACGCATTCAGCGCGTCATACTACGGAAATAGCGCCATATCGGGAAATACCTACGATCGCTATGATCTTGTTTATAATTTTGCCAAATCGCTAGGCAATACTCAGATGAAAGTGCAATTGATTTTTCAGCATCACGTGGGTGGTGTCGATGGCATCGACGCCGGGGAGTCACTGTCGACCGATGAAGGCCACTTCAAGGATCTGAACCAGGCATTTTTGTACCTCGAAGTCGTGTGGTGACGTGTTAAAACTATGGGCGATCGGCGTTGGCCTCGTCGCGATCGGGTTGATCGCCGCCGCCATCTACTGGATCGCCAATCCATCGCAGGCTGAACTTCAGCTGCCTGAACCATTGGTGCCACACCACGAATCGTTGCCACAGAAAACGATGACACTCCATAGCGCCGATTACCGCAGCCTTTCTAACGGTTTCAGGCCCCAAAGGTTTCGCTCCTTTTGTGGACCCGCGAGTATCGCCACAGTTTTGCGGGCGTATGGCGAGACGCACGTGGATCAATCGGATCTGTTTTCCTCGCTTGGTTTCAAAGCGAATGCCTTCTTTTCGGGGCTCACGCTCGCCGAACTCGCCGAACTTGCTGAAAGAAACGGCTTGCGGACCTACATCGTCTATGCCGATACGTTGACGCTGGACGAGTTCCGGCAACGACTGGTGGCCAATCTGGCGTCTGCGGGAGACTATGTGTTAATCAATTACGACCGGCGCTCGTTGAGCCAATCTGGCGTCGGTCATATTTCCCCAGTCGCGGCGTACAATGCGACTACAGATGCTTTTCTCGTGCTCGATCAGGCGACTTACAATTATCCGTTCACGTGGGTGCCTGCGGCGCTGTTATACCAGGCCACCAATACGCTAGATGGCAAACGTTCTCGAGGTATTCTTATAGTTACGGGGTACAACGCCCATCGCTGATTCACTGTTGCTTAACGCTTGCTCCGATCCGTTGCAACGGATTTAACAGAGTGGTTCTAAGCACCTCCACCACACGCCCAAGCTGCAGCGGCTTTTGGATGAGACCCTTGAAGCCGAGTTCAAACAAGCGATTACCCAGCTTCTCGCTCAGCTGCCCTGGCGGGCACACGGCGATCAGTTCTGGACTGCGTGCCGTACCGTTATCGCCCTGAAATTGTTCAATCAGGCTTACAGCGAATGTGATGTCATCTGATATGTCGATGAGTAACGCATCTTGTCCCATTAATGATTTGGCATTGGCGATAGCGTGAGTGAATGACAAAAGGCTGATATCGTGATCGGACAGTTCACCCCGCGTTGTCAATCGCATTAGTGACGAATCATTCGTCACTATCGTGGTGGCAACTGGCGTGCCGCCCAACATCCAGTCGGTCGATACGTCACCAGCTGTCTCGTGCACTGAAAACGGACACGAGCAATCTAATAGAATATTCATGGTTCCCATCGGCGAGGCGCTGAAGGTCGGTGTGATGTCGATCGCACGGAGCAAATAGGCGATGATTTTTGTCTCTCTATCGGTCCATTCCAGCATCGGTGGTGGCACATCGGTGTACATGAGCGCCGCTTCAACCCATGCAGTCGCCGAGCGGCGTTGGCGCCGGTCGTAAAACGCTTTTAAATGAATGGATACATTCAAAAACTCATTGTCGATTTTAATGAGCTCCGCATTGACATACACGCCTGGTGCCCCACAACGCTTGCCAACGGCGCGGATGATGTGAATCAACGCTTTCTTCAAGCGCACACTGTCGATGCAAATAAAAATGCCAGTGGGTTCGCCACTGCGCGCATTATCGAGCGGACTCTGAGAAACCACGAAGTGAATGGGAATACGCTCTGTTTTTGCGAAGAGACCGATATCACACTCCATGTCGGCCACGATGTCGCCCAGGTCGCGGTATCGCTGGCTCTGCTTCGGTCGTTTTTCGCTAGTCGCAATTTCGACGAGATCGGCAAAGTTTGTTTCGGCCTCCTGCAGAAGCGCCATGACCGATTTAATACGATCGCGCAGCAGCGGGTCCGTGTTTGCAATGGCCACCGCTGTCAACTCCGAGTGCATAATACTCATTGGGCCCTCTAAATCTTCAGACATTGAGCGAACCAATGCATCGCGGGCCATGAACGCCTCATCCGCGTCAAGCAGAGCCCGATCTGCTTCAGTACGACGTTCTGTTAATTCACGCATATACGCCTGGATGGTGTCGATAGTTGAATTGATGGAAGCGGACAGTCGACCTAGTTCATCATCGCCGGCGATTTGAATGCGTGTCTCGTACTGGTGTTCGCTGACGGCCTGCATGGCCGCATCGATTTGACGAATTGGCTGTACAAGTCGCGTCTGTATGAGTCGACCGATGACATAGAACACTGCAACAACGAGTGTCAACGTCATCAGCAGCTGTAACACGATTTGGCGAGATTTCTGCGTGAGCTGATCCTGCCGGGTGATCACCAATAACTCGCCGACGACTGTGCTCCCCTGCATATCCTCTGGAAAGTCCGACAGATCGTCCGGCGTCGTTTCTACGGATACCACTTCGTCTTCGGGCCATGCCTTCGGGCACTCACCGGCTTGCGACACCAAGACGAAATTCGCGTCGCGTAAGGCCACACAGCCGATCGTGTCCGAGCGGAGATACAAATCGCCGACCAACTGTTCGAAATGCAGTGTATTACCTACGACGAGTGCATCAATCGCCGGGCCGTTCAGTAATTCAGCGGCGACTTTTCGCGCGTCGTCGAGTTGGCGATTGGCGTCTTGGATGCGCGAATAGCCGTTCACTGTAATGAGGACGACGGCCAGCAAGGCCAACGGTAACAGCGCGGTCCAGTAAATCCGTTGCGCAATCGTTCGATTCATGGATTCACCGCCGCACCACGCTCTCTAATCTCTTGTAACAACGCACGCGTTTCCGGTATCGCAATATTCAGTGATCTCGCGAGGCGCTTGTTCACAGCGATATCCAGGTCGCGAACAAACCCCGGCGCCGGCATATCGCCCGATCTATAGTAGGCGGTGACCGTTTCAATGACGGACGCGATAATGGCGTCGCGTCGCGGGAAAATCGATGCCAAACCACCGATACGCGTGAGCGTTTCGGAATAGCCAATGAGTACCTTTCGCTGTTGATAAAGCGACCGCACCACATGATTGATGTTGGTGCGGTTAATGACAGTCACATCGGGCAGGACAATGAGCGCATCGAGCGGCGAGAGTGTCCTAATCAGTGCGTTGGTATCCTGACCTGGCGACACCGGTATGGCACGAACCGCTCGCCCGGCATGCTGTGTCAACCGTGCTGTTAGTTGGAGCGTAGCACGCGTCTCGAAGACGCCAACGGCAGGGTGACCGAGCAGAATCTGAGCCAGCGCATACTGTGCGAGTGGATCAGGATTACTAAAAACAGCGGTAATGTGGGTCGGCCGTCGACGCACACTGAGCGATTGTTCGAACTGTGTGCTGGTAATGAACGCCGCGATGATGGGCTGCGACGCATCCTGTGCGATAGCGTCTCGAAAGGCGGCTGTCCCGATTGTGACTAAAGGGCCTTGGCGTCCTGCTCTGTGAAATTGATGTTGTTTAAGGCCCTGTTCAAGGGCCTCATGAAGCCCGGTGAGTGCTGCATTGCGCGTATCTACTGGGTGAATAGTGACACGCGCAGTGATGTTTGGTGATGAGAACACCAGCCATAGCACACTCAGAACACCAACGTTACGTATCCAGCCAGTGGTTAGCACAGGTTGACAAAACACATTCGCTTTACTATAAATGCATTGGCTTATCTTTTAAGATAAATTGATATTTCATTCGAAATAAAACCGATATACTCAGCATTATAGTTCAAATGCTTGAATATGCCCAAAATCATCTGCCCACTGTACTTCTAAGCGCCTATTTATGACGGACGTTAAAGCCAAACAAACATCCGATGCCAATGCCGATATCGTAGAAGGTTTCTCTTCACGGTTTAACGCACTAATGGATCGTGCGAGATTTCCATCAGAAAATCGCCTGAGCCTGGGTGCGCGACGCTTTAAGGTAACGCCTGCTACCTTCAAGAAATGGTGTGCATATGACCGGATTCCCGGCCAACACAAGGTATTGGCCGCCATTGTGGACGAATTGCTGAACGAAGTGCCGGGCCATTACAACCCCAAAGCGGTGGTTGCCTGGCTATTGGCGGGTGATGCGGTGCCTAACCCATTTGACGACGATGGTGGCGCATTGAAAACAGTTGAGCTCTATTTCGAAATCGCAGAAATTGCCAAACGAAAAGGGATCGAATTTAGCAGCCTCCCGCGTGACGCCCAAAGCCTCATTATTCGGCGAGTGGGTACACAATTGGCTCAAAACCCTTCCTCAAAGCTAGATGATTCTGTGCAATTAGATGATGAAACAGCCGCAATGGCCTTGGTCATGATGGACACTGCACTAAGTCTATCTTACCCCGAAACCTGAGTTATCGACTATCGCAACACTTTCGAGCTTCAAATTGCTTGTGATGTTCACCACCCTTATTCAAAAAACAAAGGCTTAAAGTTTTCAGTGTGCTGCCCGCAACCCTATATTATCGAATACTGGTAACAGGGGTCATAGAGAAGGCGATAATGAAACGAATGATTATGGCGATATGCTGCATGGTGATGGCTAAAGCGGTACACATCGACTTGGTGGACAATATCTACCGCTTTCACGGGGTTCTCGTCAAAGTAGAGCAAGGCGGCAGATCATAATCTTCTGTTGATTCGAGCAATGTCTCGTCGAAAATTTGTGTCTCATTTCGAACCACCTAAGGCTCTCCCAATATACTGTTTGTAAATCAAGACGGCTCACCAATTTATGCCCGATTCCAACAAAGAGACAGTTCTGAACACGAAAAAGCGGATTCTCTTCACGTACAGTGATGATCGCGGTCGTGCATGGAAATTCGAATTCGATGCGCGCTATACTGGTTTCATCGAGGAGGCAGTCAACGCAGAGAGTTCGATCGAACCATGACGGCAGCCCTGTTTTTATTTGTGATTTTTATCACACTCAGCGCCACAGACTGGGTGCTTACGCGGACCATCCTGGGGTGCGGCGGGGTAGAGGTGAACCCGCTAATGCACCTGGCGTACAAATACACCGGCATGACCGGTATCGCGGCAATCAAGGCCGCGATAGCATTTTGCGCCCTGCGATGGCAACTGGATGGCACCTTGCCCAATTGGGCGATGCTGATATGCATCGCTGCCTATCTGGCCACGGTGCTCCACCTGCGGCGCGAAGTTGCTAAGCTTGACCCGCAAGCGAAGGCGCAAACCATGGCGCGCCTGGTCGATCCTTTTAAATTCGGCGTCGCGCATTGGATAGGCGTCTGCTCAATCATCCTGGGTCCGCTGGCAACGTTGGTTATTTGGGAGGTGGAAACCAGTCGCCTCATTCAATTATCGTCTTTTCTCATCATGATGCTCTCCGCAACAGCGTTTGCAACCATGGTGTATTACCCGAAAATTGGCGACCCAATCGACCCGAACCACTGGCCAAAGGAATGATGGCAACGATACGAACGACGCTAAATTTCCTGACAAGCGCCCCGCTGACGAACTGCAAATGAAATAGTATCGCGAACGCGCGTTGCTACGGCCGGTAAATATCAAACTGCCGTGCTTTCCCAGCCAGCTCACGAATATTTTGGTCAAGCACGGCGATCTTTCTCACTAACGTCTCATACGGTTCAGCTTGTGCGGCTTGATGCGCCAATTCGCTGGATAGCACTTCAAGCGACGCTAGCGTATGACAAAAGCTGGCGTAGTTTTCCAGTCGCACGTTGGTGTCCTGGGTCGATAGTACCGAAGCGTGATGACACTCAGCAGTTTCATACAAAGCAGAACGAACAGCATTCATTGGTTATCCCTCCTGATGGTATATAGTATTGTATACCTGCATTGTTCAATGTCAATACCAGGTCACCTACCTTGAGAACGGTCGCCTTGATTGTTAGTGAGGGATGTAAGGCTACCGCTGCAGCGCTTTCCCGGCCACGTGGATCAGTCGCGGCTCCTGTGACGATTGAATCTTTAGTGCGGGAACACTAGCGTCAAGGTCTCGCGAATACAACAGCAAGGATTCGCGCTTCCTCACCCGTTCAGACTCGTAAAAAGCACTCGCCTAGCTGCGGCTTCCGGTGAGCCTATTTTGTATTCGTGAAGCCTCGCCGCTTTTCAGGTCCCGCGATTCAACAACACAGAAGCAAGACCATGACCAATGCCACTGACAGCAATAACAAACCGACTCACAAAGTGATCGCCGCATTACCTCTCGGCGAAGGCAAAGCCCTCTTTTACCAGCGCAGCGGCCGAGGGTGAGGTAGAAAATATGCCATCAATCGTACACGGACATATTCGCTAGCGCCGCGGACGTCGTTTTTCCAACATACAATCCGCGCTGATTCAACTGCCGCTGCCAGGCCAAGTTTTGACGCGAAAACACAAACCCTTGCT
>JBPCXM010000700.1:0-7382 GCA_051008535.1 Pseudomonadales bacterium
GGCGAGTCCCGGAACTCTTTGCTGGGTTCATCCCGCCAAATTTCTACAAAAGCTGCCGCCGAATATCCGCCATTAGCTGACAAAGATCTGTCATAAACCGTCCCGCGTGCGCACCGTTCACCGCGCGATGATCGTAGGAGAGCGACAGTGGCAACATCTTGCGCGGCACAAACTCGCCATCAATAAACACCGGTTTAATCGCGGTGCGAGAAACACCGAGAATACCAACTTCAGGCGTGTTAACGATCGGCGTAAAACCTATACCGCCAATGTTACCTAGACTGGAAATAGTAAAGCAGGCGCCTTGCATTTCAGCTGGCGAAAGTTTTCGATCCCGCGCCTTAGTCGAAAGCACTGTCATTTCTTCGGCGATTTCCCAGATCGACTTCTTATTCACATCACGCAATACCGGCACCATCAAACCTGCCGGCGTATCCACCGCTAAGCCAATATGGTAGTACTGCTTGTACGCAATTTGCTCACCACCAGGCAATATCGACGCATTGAAAGCGGGGTTCATCTGCAAAGCGACAGCACAGGCCTTCACAATAAAAGGCAATGGCGACAACTTCACACCGCGCTTCTCCATATCGGGTTTCAAGCTGGCACGAAACTCTTCCAACTCCGTGATATCGGCATCATCGAAATGCGTCACATGCGGCACGTTAAGCCAACTGCGAGCCATGTTTTGCGCCGTTAACTTGTGCAACTTGCTCAGCGGTTGCTGATCGATAGCGCCGAACTGGCTAAAATCAATGGTCGGTACGGCAGGCACCGCACTCGTGCCGGCAGCCCCTCCGGATTTAAGCGCCGCCTTGATAAAGGCTTGCACATCGTCCTTAAGAATTCGGCTTTTTGGCCCTGATCCTTTCACTCGCGATAGATCGACACCCAGCTCGCGCGCCAGTTTGCGCACTGCCGGCCCGGCATGCACATCGCCGCCAGCCTGTCGTTGTGCAACGGCAGCGTCGGCAATTTTGGGCAAGTCGTGTGCGGGTTCTGCAGCAACGGCTTTACTGGCAGCGGGAGCCGGTGCGGGAGATGGTGCGTGCGATTCGCTTTGTGTCGATCCCGCAGCGTCGACCTTCAACTCGATCAGCATACTGCCCTGGGCAAGTTGATCACCTTCGCTAACATGCACGGCATGCACAACACCGGCACTGGGCGCAGGCACTTCCATTGAAGCCTTGTCGCTCTCGAGCACGACAATGGAATCACCTTCGGCAACCGTGTCGCCGACAGCAACCGACACTTCAATGGCTTCCACCCCCTCGGCTTCGCCGATATCGGGCAACAACACTTTTTCAATGCTGGATGCAGCTGGCGGAGCTGACTGTTTTGCAGCCGGGATATCGGGTTCGGCTACCGTGGATTGCGCTTGCACACCCACGTCCGGCGTTGCCTCATCCTCCTTGCCGCCGGCGGCTGCTTCGCCTTCTATTTCAATGTCGACAATCGCATCACCTTCGGTAACCGTAGCGCCCTCTTCTACATGCAGCTTGCTGATTTTGCCGGCGCTCGGGCTAGGCACTTCCATCGAGGCCTTGTCAGACTCCAGTACAATAAGTGACTGTTCCAGTTCGACGCTATCGCCAACGCTAACGCTAACCTCGATCACTTCGACGCTCTCGGCGCCGCCAACATCAGGTACTCTAACGGTCTCGGTGGTCACATTGTTTTCCCAGTGTACAGCTTATGGCGTTACGGTTTTTGCTTGTTTGGCTAGGGCCTGTTCACACTCATTTCCTGGCCCCAGCAGTGGCAATGAAATTAGTGTGAACAGGCCCTAGTTAAATTGTCCAAGGATCTCTCTTATCGGCATCGATACCGTATTTCTTCATCGCGGCGCTAACCTGCGCCGGCTTCAGGGCACCTTCGTCCGCCAGTGCTTTCAGGCTCGCTATCACGATAAAATACCGATCGACCTCGAAAAAGTGGCGTAATTTTTCGCGCGTGTCACTGCGACCGAAACCATCGGTACCAAGCACCACGTAACGCTGAGTGATAAAACCACGAATTTGTTCGGCGTAATTTTTCATATAATCAGTCGCGGCGATGACTGGGCCAGCTTTCGCTTGTAGTTGTTGGGTTACAAACGGCACGCGCGGCGTTTCCTGCGGATGCATCATGTTCCAGCGCTCGTCCGATTGTGCATCGCGGCATAACTCATTGAAACTGGTCATGCTCCACACGTCAGCCTCGATCTTATGTTCGGTGCGCAACAGTTCGGCAGCAGCAATTACCTCGCGCAGTATCGTGCCGCTGCCTAGCAACTGCACCACATGCTTGGCTTTTTTATTGGTCGCCTCTTGCAGCGGATACATGCCCTTGATAATACCCTGCTCAACCCCGGCGGGCATTTCCGGTTGCAGATAGTTTTCGTTCATCGTGGTGATGTAAAAGAAACGGTTTTCCTTGTCTGCGTACATACGACGCAGACCATCCTGAATAATTACCGCCAGCTCATATGAATAAGTCGGGTCGTAGGAAATGCAGTTAGGAATGGTGTTGGCGAGTATATGGCTATGCCCATCCTGGTGTTGCAAGCCTTCGCCATTCAAGGTCGTTCTGCCAGCGGTGGCACCGATCAAAAAACCGCGCGCCTGGCAATCGCCTGCCGCCCACGCCAGATCTCCAATGCGCTGAAAACCGAACATTGAGTAGAAAATATAAAACGGTACCATGGCGAAATGGCTGTTGCTATATGCCGTCGCCGCTGCCAACCAAGCGCTAAATGCACCGGCTTCGTTGATACCCTCTTCTAGTATTTGGCCTTTTTTATCCTCCTTGTAGAACATGATTTGATCGGCATCATGTGGCGTATACTTTTGCCCCACCGAAGAATAAATGCCAAGCTGACGAAACATGCCTTCCATGCCAAAGGTGCGTGCTTCGTCGGGTACGATAGGCACGACACGCTCGCCAATTTGCTTGTCTTTCACCAATGACGACAAAATGCGAACAAACGCCATGGTGGTGGAGACTTCGCGTTTGCCAGAAGATTTTAACTGGCTATCGAAGACGTCAAGCGCCGGTACCGGTAAGGCATCGAAGTCTTTCTGGCGAACGGGAATGCTACCACCCAATTCGTCACGCACACGCTTGAGATAATGCGCCTCGGGGCTATCGTCCGCCGGGCGGTAATAAGGAACTTTGTCGAGATCTTCATCGCCAATCGGCACGCCAAATCGATCACGAAACTTTTTCAAACTGTCGGTATCTAGCTTTTTAAGCGAGTGGGTAATGTTCTGCGCCTCGCCGGACTCGCCGGTGCCGTAACCCTTCACGGTCATGGCCAACACGACCGTGGGCTGGCCTTTGTGCTCAACCGCGGCGGAATAAGCGGCGTACATTTTATAGGGATCGTGGCCGCCGCGGTTAAGATACATAATATCCTTGTCGGTCAGATCTTTAACCAGCTCCAGCAACTCGGGATATTTACCGAAAAAGTGCTCCCGCGTGTAAGCGCCGCCATTAGACTTATAGTTCTGCAATTCGCCGTCAAGCACTTCATCCATGCGTTGTTGTAATAAGCCGGTTTTGTCTTTCTGTAGTAACGGATCCCACAAGCGCCCCCATATTACCTTAATCACATTCCAGCCGGCGCCACGGAACACCGCTTCGAGTTCCTGGATGATCTTGCCGTTGCCTCTAACGGGGCCATCGAGGCGCTGCAAGTTGCAATTAACTACGAAAATCAAGTTGTCTAGCTTCTCACGACCAGCCAGCGCTATTGAGCCAAGCGATTCGGGCTCGTCGGTTTCTCCGTCACCCAAAAAGGCCCATACCTTGCGATCGCCTTGATCGACCAAGCCACGGCTGTTCATGTACTTCAATACGCGTGCTTGATAAATAGCCTGAATAGGGCCCAATCCCATAGACACGGTCGGGAACTGCCAGTAATCCGGCATGAGCCACGGATGCGGATAAGATGACAAGCCTTTACCATCGACTTCACGGCGAAAATTATCCAGTTGTTCTTCGGTCAGGCGGCCTTCCAGGTAGGAGCGCGCATAAATGCCTGGTGAACTATGTCCCTGGTAGTAAATTAGGTCGCCGAGATGCTGCTCAGTTGGCCCGCGGAAAAAGTAGTTAAAACCAACGTCGTACAAGGTGGCGCTGGATGAGAAGCTGGAAATATGACCACCCAGGCTGGGGTCGCGAGCATTGGCGCGCATGACCATCGCCAGCGCGTTCCAGCGCACCAGCGAACGAATGCTGCGCTCCATGAACAGGTCGCCAGGCATGCGTTTTTCGCTCTCCGGTGGAATGGTATTGCGAAACGGTGAAGTAATAGTGGCGGGTAGGCGCACACCGTTGTTGACCGCCCAATCTGCCAAAATTCTGAGCAGATAAAAAGCACGGCCTTTGCCCGAACTGCGCACAATCGAGTCGAGCGCAGCCACCCACTCCTGGGTTTCGAGCGGATCTTGATCTTCGAAGTCCATCTAACACCTTAGCGCGTGCGCAACTTTAGCGGAGGGATTGCAACTCAATAGAGAGTGACCGCAAAATGTTTACACAGACCCGAGCTAAACGCAACAGATCGGCAGGATTGCCGATTTGCACAGCCATACGCTGCCCGGCAGGGCGAGCCCTCCGGGGCTGACAGGCGAGTCGCCACACTTTGTCGCCTAAAGCACCTACTATTGGTGCGTCTTCTCGACAGGTCGACGCATGCCTTCAAAGTCGCGTCGCGATTGGCGACTCGCCTATCAGCCAGAGACACCATAGATTTGTTCAGAGGCTCCCTAGTCTTCGATAAGATACATTTCCACTCGGTTATTAAACCCAGCTATTCGGTTCCAATCACCAGCGGTTCTCACAGCCGACACCGCTGGATACTCTACTCGTGGTTGGCTAGCGCCTCTCGGAACAACTTCCACAGCGATATCACCTGAGCCTAGCTCAGGTGACTGCAGGAGAAAATCCCTGAAGGCAGGCGATTGGCCACTACTGCGTTGCAGTGCAGCGGCTTTGTTATCACCTATGACTGCGCAATCGGCAATCGGTAGTCGATTGTTCGGTGTGACGAAACCGCTTTTGCCGGCTTGTACCAGACAATACTGGCCAACGTGGCTTTCGACAAAAATGGTGCCTTTAAAACCGGTTACCTGCAGACTGTTAATGAGTTCACGCAACAGATCGAGTCGTCGGCCTGCCATCGGTTGCTCGTTGTAGCTGTATTCCCCTGCCTGGTTAATGCTCCATTGCAACGACTGCAGCAATTGTTGCTGACTCGTGAGCAGATCGCTTTCGCGCTCCTGCATGGAGAAATATTTGAAACTGCCCCAAAACAAAAGGCCCACAACAAAGGCTATAAGTAATAACGGACCAAACAGGGAGGCAGGCGGTGGTGCGATCACTGGTGGGGTAAAACCGGTGTTTGGCAACGCGGGTGGCGGTAGTGCATCAATCAGCGAATGCGGTGGCCGCTCTGCTGTCTGTTCATCGTTATCGTAGACGAGTTCTTCCACCGCTGGCTCATTCAGCGGCTCATTGCTCGCTGGTTCGACTGGCACTTGTCTGGCGGGTTGTTGACGCTGCGCTTGCGGTTTGGCAGCTGCCGCCGCGGTAACTCGTTGCAAAGTAGCGCGCAAGTCGTCCTGAGTTGCCGGTTTGCTCAAAATATCAGCTGCACCCAATGCATGCGCCTGGCCAACATAGACTTCGCCCTCGCGCGATGTATACATAACGATCGGGATATGTTCGGTTGTTGGGTCTGCCTTGATCATTTTGACCGCCGCGAAACCGTCCATGCCGGGCATCATATGATCCATAAAGATGACGCCGGGTTTTTGTGTTTGCAGGTAATCGATTGCCGCTTCGGCCGATGCAACAGCGTCGGCTTTGCAAGATTCTTTGACCAACATTTGTTTGAGAACGGCGCGCGCGGTGCGCGAATCATCAACAACCAGCGCATGGTTCATAGTGTCAACCTGTTATTCTGAGGAGGTTATTCTATACCTTATTCAATAATAGCCTGAAATTCGTAGTACGTTTGCTGCTCCTTAAATTTGTGCAAACTATGCACAGTTTTTATGTCGTCTGGGAGGCTTGCCAGTGTTTTTTGACCTGGGCTCCAGAGCAACAACTGCCGATCAGTATTAGCAACCAGCGTTTGCTTGAAGAACGTACGCCATTCTTCCAAGTTGGTTTTCTCTAGAATTCGCTGCAACCGCTGCCGCTGGTCAAAGTTAAGATCTTCCATTGATATTGCCTCCCAATAGCGCCCTGCCTGGCCACGCTGGTTTTTTGGCTGTTCGGCAAGATCACTGATCAGAGCCGCTTTTTGCTGGGCAAAATACTCAACGGGCATGGTGCTCGCTTTTTTACCATAACTGCGTAAAAATTCACCAATAGCGGCGTAAATTTCAGCGCCTGATGCCGTTGGCGACTGCACGACAAACGCCGCGCCTGGCACGTCGACCACCGGCATAGCGTCGGCAAATACCACATAGCCAAGCTGCTGCTCGGTACGCAATTGTTGAAAAAAGTCGGTTTTCAGCAATTGCATACTAAGCGCCAGCAGGGCACGAGTGTGATCGCTGCGGTCCTTACCCTGCCGATATAGGAGCATAGCGGCGTCGCTATGATCGATCTCCAGCTCGCGTTGCAGCGTGGTCTTGTTCTGCAATTGCGCGACTTCAACCTCGGCCTGCTGCGGCCGCTTGGCAGCCGGTTTTTCCAATACCTTGCGCATCAATTTTGCTAGTCGCTTCGCCTGGCCCTTCTTAAGGTTGCCATACACCATGGCATCGACGTTTGCAGTTTGAAAAAAGCGCGTTTTGAATTTTTGCAGATCGTCAATGCTGGCCTCTCGCAGTGCTTGCACCAGCTCGTCTTCCTGCCAGTAACTTTTTATCAAGGTTTCCGATACTGCGCCAATGACTTGTAAATACGGCAGCTGTTTTTTTGCGTTCAACCAACTACGGATGCGCTCTTTTTTCAACGCCACGAAGCGTTGTGGATCGACCTCTTCCATCGCCATCGCCTTAGCAACACGCTTAAGAAGTAAACGCTGTTTGTCGCTGTAGCCGCCAACCTTGATGCTGACCCCTCGCAAATGCTTGAGCGCGCCCACCTGCAAACCGGCGAGTACTGCCGGGTATGCAAATTCGTTCAAGCTATCTTGCAATAAATCGACATACAGTTGTGATAGTGCGGCGTTTAGCGGAGTGTCGTTAGCCAGCGGCGTATGGAAATTAAAATACGCTTGCGTCTTCGGCACCTTGAATTTGTTGTCCTGCAACCACCACATGCGCATGCGCTCACCGAGCCGCAGCTCAACCGGCACACTCCCCGGTTTCTTATTGCGCGGCATGGCAAAATTATGCGGTACGAACGGGTTGGGTTCGGGTACCAGGATCGCGGGGTTCACT
>JBPCXM010000701.1:0-3262 GCA_051008535.1 Pseudomonadales bacterium
CAGCGTGGTCTTGCCATGATCGACATGACCAATCACGGCGATAGCACAGCTTTTCATGCTGACAAAGCCTCAGAGATGGATTGCACGAGCTGTGCGAGGTCCGTATCCCGCACCGTGCGCATATCGAGGAGCAAGCAATCATTCTTAATCCTGCCCAGAACGCCTCGCTCAGCGCGGCGCAGGCGCGAGGCGAACGTTTGCGCCGAGATATCCGCCGCTTGCAGCGAAACGGCAAAACTAGGCAAAGCCTGCTGGGGTAGCGACCCGCCGCCCGCGTAGGCTGTGTTCTCGATAATCTCTACTTGCGTAAGACCCTCGTTGTCAAGACTACGCGCAAGCGTTTCGGCGCGAGCCTTAATTTTATCGATACCCTCAGCCAGCGCGCGTAATACAGGAATTCTTTCGATTGGATTATTGGGTGGCCGGTAAAGACGAAGTGTTGCCTCTAACGCCGCCAGCGATAACTTGTCGATTCGCATTGCACGGGTTAACGGATGCGTTTTTAACTGATCGACCACTTTTTTGCGCCCCGCGATTATGCCTGCCTGCGGGCCGCCAAGCAGCTTGTCGCCGGAGAAAGTCACAATATCGACACCTTGTTTAATAAGGTCGGGCACCAATGGTTCGTCCGGCAAACCGTAGGGCGCAAGATCAACCAACACTCCGCTACCGAGGTCCTCCATGAGTATCAATCCGCGTTGCTCGGCAAGTTCTGCCAATTCGCTTCGAGATGGTGCAGCCGTGAACCCCACTATCCGAAAATTACTGGTATGGCTTTTTAGCAGGACCGCCGTGTCTTGCTCAATTGCCTTCTCATAATCGCTCAATCGAGATTTGTTGGTTGCTCCGACTTCCTTCAGTCTCGCACCGCTTTGCTCAATGACATCGGGTAACCGAAACGATCCGCCAATTTCGATAAGCTCACCGCGCGCCGCCACCACCGCACGGCCCGAAGCAAGGCAGCACAGGCACGCCAACACAGCGGCAGCGCAATTATTTACGACAATTGCAGACTCCGCGCCTGTCAGCTCGCAAATTTGCGATTCAACGTGTGCATAGCGTGAACCGCGCTTGCCGGTCGCAAGATCGAGTTCCAGGTTGGAGTAATCTGCACCGACCATTTGCATAGCAATCAACGCTTCTGGCGCGAGCGGCGCGCGGCCAAGATTAGTGTGGATGACGATACCGGTTGCGTTAACAACGGGACGTAAGCTGACTTGCCTACGTGCTTCTAATTGCTCCCCCATTCCGCGAACGATCTCTTCGATCTCAAACGCACTTGGCGAAATGTTCACGCCGGAGACCACCTGTTCGCGCAGACGCTCAACGCGATCGCGCAAAGTCACGACCACTTCCTCGTGACCGTATCGGCTGATGAGCGCCAGTGCGTCAGGAGACTCCAACAGGGTCTGTATTGACGGTAATTTTCTAAGCGAATCTTTCAAATGCTCGGGCTCTCGTTTATGCGATCGCAAGTTGATTCAGAAAAGTTAGCCGTACAAAATTTCTGAAAAACTGAATAGATGGCCGTACAATTATACGATGAACGAAAAACTCCGATTAACCGAATTCAGTCACGGCGCGGGCTGCGGCTGCAAAATTGCGCCGGCCGATCTGGAAATACTGCTCCGCACAGACGCCGAGGCCCCGGCGACATCGGGCGCTTTGTTGGTCGGCAACCATACCCGAGATGATGCCGCGGTTTACGACTTGGGCAACGGGACCGCGGTTGTTAGCACCACCGACTTTTTCATGCCGATTGTTGACGATCCGTTTGATTTTGGACGAGTGGCCGCGACCAACGCAATCAGTGACATCTACGCCATGGGCGCAACACCCTTAATGGCCATTGCTGTTTTCGGATGGCCGCTCAACAAACTGCCGCTCGAAATTGGCCAACGTGTAATAGAAGGCGGCCGCCACGTTTGTCATAGCGCCGGTGCCAGTCTTGCTGGTGGGCACAGCATCGATGCGCCAGAACCGATATTCGGTTTAGCCGTGACGGGCACCGTAAATATCAAGCACCTAAAACGGAACAATACGGCACAGCCGGGTAACAAAATTTACCTCACCAAGCCGCTTGGCATCGGTATCCTGACAACTGCACAGAAAAAGAAAGTGCTGCGTAAAGAACACCATCAAACGGCGGTTGACACAATGTGCACGCTGAACGATCTCGGTGTGAATCTTGGTCAAGTCTCAGCAGTTACGGCAATGACGGACGTTACTGGATTTGGTTTGGCCGGACATTTGCTTGAAGTGTGTGAGAGCAGTGACGTTAACGCGGAAATTGACTTCGATAGCCTACCGTTGCTGCCGCAGGTGGGTTATTATTTAGAGCTTGGCTGCACGTCAGGTGGCACAGCGAGAAACATGGCCAGTTACGGGCACAAGTTAGGGCCAATGAATCAATTTCAGCAACAGATCATCTGCGATCCACAAACCAGTGGTGGCCTGCTGGTTACTGTTGACGAAAACAAGGAGCACGACTTCTTGGCAGCCTGCGCCGTTCACGGCCAGGCGCCTCAACCCATCGGGCGGATAGTCGAGCGCCGCGACGACGCATTTCTCAGCATTGTTTAACCCGGCCCCGCCTAGACGTTCGATACCGACAATGAGTTAAGTCAAAGCATGAAACCAATCGACTACAGCGACGCCCCTTACCCTTTCCGTGCAGATTTTGCCGAAGGCCACAATCGCTACTGGCTGCGGCTCGCAGCACCCGGCCACTGGTTAACCGGTGAGCAACGCGTCGAGGTAGCGAAAGAGGTGAGACATGCGCGGAATTGCGCATTGTGTCGTGAACGGAAGGCAGCACTGTCGCCTTCTTTCGTCGACGGTGCCCATGACGCAGCAACGCAGCTGCCCGAGATTATGGTTGAGGTCATCCACCGGGTCATTACGGATTCCGGCCGCTTGACCAAAAAGTGGTTCGACGGCGTTATAGCGCAAGGTTTAAAAGCAGAGGAATACATTGAGATCATAGGTACGCTGGTGCACGTGTTCGCCACGGATGAGTTTTGTCGCGGACTCGGTATCGCCCTTAATGAACTACCAAATCCTCAAGCCGGCGAACTCTCCTATTACCGACCTGCCGACGTCTCGTATGACGACGGGGCTTGGGTGCCCTTGCTACCGAGAACAATTGACACCGGCCCCGAAGCAGATTTATGGGACGGGACGATGTACGGTAACGTTGTCCGTGCGCTTAGTTTGGCGCCGGACGATATTCGCAGCCTGAACGACCTAATGGGCATTGCCT
>JBPCXM010000702.1:0-4865 GCA_051008535.1 Pseudomonadales bacterium
CGATATTCAGGTCGGGGTATTGCAAAAAAGCAGACATACTTCATTACTCTGGTAAGCGTACAATAGTACGATTTATAGTCAAGTATAGGTCGTAAAACCGATTCGTTCCGCTGCCACCGGTCGGTTGTGAACGGCAGCGAGCCGAATTTATCGGCGCGCAGGTTGCCGCACGTTTGTATCGATAATACCGCAACTATTGTTTATAAAGTGTGCAGTTGCGGATACAATACTTGTGAAAATCACCAGCGTTCGAGTCTGCGTAGTTCCGACTGAGTCCAACGTAATTGCTGGGCCAGCGAACTACCCACCTCGTTGAGCACGGCCCAACCCACCTCTCTTTGTTTCTTCCGTTCCAAGGATTCGAAGAATTTCCTATCCAGCACCAGCAACTCGGCGCGCTGGGTGACAACTGCGGCGGCTGTTCTTGGCGCGGGGTCAAGGAAGGCATCTTCGCCGAAGAACGAGCCGGGGCCAAGCTTTGCCAGCCGTTTGTAGTGATAGACGCGCGTTGGCAGCCGCAGTTCGACCTGCCCCTTCAAGATAAAATATAAAGAGTCACCATACTCCCCGGCGGCGTAAACCAGTTTTTTGCGTTTCAGGGATACCGGTTTCAGCATCGCTTTTACCGCTTCGCGTGTATTTGGACTCAAATGGCGAAACATGTCGCTGTTTTCGATTTCCACTCGGTGGGTGGCGCCCGCTGGTTCGCAGCCGAGACTCTCCAGTAATTGATCCTCGGCGTATTCTAGCGCCGCATCAGTGCTTTTAAATGTCTTCACCTTTGGCAGTTCGGTCTCAGGCTCCAGCCAGCGCAAGATTTTGTGCATCTTGCGGGCCTTGAAACCACTTTTGCGCACGTTGGAGTAGATCATCTGCCCGCCGTGTGCATCCAGCCGTTTGATCATCTGCTTGAATAATTTCAATCCCGACATGTCCATCGATTGCACGCGACGCATATTAAGAACCATCAGTACCGGTTTGTTGAGATCGGGTAGCAACTCGGTGTAGAGGCGGTCTACGGTGCCAAAGAACAAATTGCCGCGCAGCTCAATATAAACGATGCTATTGCCGTGCTTGTCGAGTAGCTCGCGCTCTTCCTCGGTGCGATACAGCAGCGAGTGGTGTTCCTGGCCTGTCAGGCGATCGTGTACCAGCGGCGCATTCACATGACTGCGCACAAACAGCAACACGGAACCCACCACACCGACGCCTACACCGGCCACCAAATCAAAAATCACGGTGGTAGCGATGACCAGCATGGCTACCAAGGCATCCAGGCGGGTCGCTGGCTCACGCAACCAATGCAGGATGTTCCACTCTAACAACGCAATACCGACGTAGACGATCACACCGGCAAGCGCACCGATGGGCAGTGCCTGGCCAACCGGCCCAAGGAACAGTATTAGCAGTAGGAAAGTCATGCTGGAGACAACGGCCGCCCAGCGCCCTCCGCCAGACTTTATCGCCACAAGGGTTGAGCCCTTAGTGCCACCGCCGCCAATACCGCCTAGCAAACCAGCGACGACCTGGCCTATGCCTTGCGCGGCCAACTCCCGGTTGGCATTGTGGCGCGCGCCAGACGCTTCATCGGCGACGACGGCGGTGAGCAGGCAGTCTATAGAAGCCAACATTGTCAGCGTCAGCGCGGAGACCAGAATAACTGGCCAGGGCAGGCCGCCTAACAGTGATGTGTCAAACTCAAGCCGGATACTGTCGATGCCGGGTATGGTGCCTACCAGCCAGGCGTTCGGGACAGGCCCGGGCGCGAAGTACATCATCAGGTGAAACGCAACCACACCCACGAACAAGCCGCAAATGATGCCTGGCACGCGAGGAAGAAAGCGCGGTGCGAGTTCGCTAACGCCAAAGGTAAGCAGCGCGGTCACTGCCGGCACGGCCATCCATTCCAGACCCATCGCTCGCGCATCTTCGCCGGAGAGCGGCTGCATCTGCGATGAAACCATCAACATACCGATGCCGGTAACAAGACCGGCGACGACGGGATAGGGGATGAATTTGACCAGCTGGCCGCTACCGGTGACGCCAAGTAGAAACTGGAATAGTCCGGTAAGGAGAAGAATGGCAACCAGCGCGAGCAGAATGGCATCATCTTCGACGCCTTCAGCGGCTACGGCGCCCAGGCTGACTGCCAGCAGTGTGACCACTGGGCCGTTGGGCGCGCTGATCATGCCTTTGGTGGCGCCGGTGACACCAGAAAACAGCGACAGAGCAGCGGCACCCACCAATCCTGCTAGTGCACCGGTGGATGCATCGAAGCCCATGCTAAGGAATACCGCAACTCCCAGGCCCATGGACTGCGGCAGCGCCACGGCGGTTGCCGCCAGGCCGCCCATCAAGTCCCCTACCGTAAACGCCCCTCCCCTAAACGAAAGGGGTTTAGCGTGTACGGGAAAATCAGTTGTCATCCTGTCTGTTAACAACTCCTTTTTTGGCAGATGGAAATTCCAACCGGGTCAGCAGACCGGTCATCCCCACAGTAGTGTCGCGTGCAAACGAATACAGCACCGGCACCAAAAACAATGTGACCAAAGTCGAAAACGCCAGGCCCCAGCCTATGGCAAGCGACATAGGGCTAACGATAGGATCATAACCGCCGATTCCATAGGCAGTGGGCAGTACACCACCGAGGGTAGTGAGGGTGGTCACCAGAATAGGGCGCAAACGTTCGACCACGGCGTCTATCAAGGCCTGTTGAACACCAGCGGGGTCGTTTACATGTTGTTCTTTCACCCGCCTATGGATGGCATCCACCATCACAATCGCGCCGTTGACAACGACGCCGATCAGGCCAATAGCGCCCATCAGGGCGAACATCGACATTTGCTTGCCGTGCAGAAAGAAGGTTAAAAATACACCGGCGAGCGCAAATGGAATCACCAGCATGACAAACATGGACTCAAAAAACGAACCCAACATTAGCCAGATCACCACGGCAATGCCAGCGACGGCCAATGCTGCTGCAACGCCCATGGCGCCCGCCGTCTTTTCAGTTTCAACTGCTTCGCCACCGTTAAAAACAGTCAAACCCGGAATGGCTTCGAAACGGGAGAATAGTTCCTGCTCCAGCCGTTGCCCAAACGGCAATGCGGTCAAGCCACTGGTGGGGGAGAAACTGGCGCGAATGGTGCTCGAACGATACGCATCGCGGTGATAAATGCGCGTCAGTGCGGGTTCCTGCACGGGGCTAACCACATCCCTGAGGCGCAGCAGGCTGCCGTCGGCAGCGCGTATTGGCGTTTCCAGCAGGGCGTCGAGGTTGTTGCGCGCAGCCGGCTCAAACATCACGCGCAGCTCGGTGGTATCGTCCAGGTCGCGGTGTTCGCTTGCTTCTATGCCGTGAAACGCGGCATTTAGCGTCAGGCCGACGGTTGCAGCGTCCAGCCCTCTGAGCGCCAGTTTTTCGTAGTCCAGGTTTAAGTTGATTTGTGGTGTACCGGGCCGTTCGTCGATTTCCACTTCGATGACGCCCGGCTCGGCTTGCAGGAAGTTGGCGATTTCAAGCGCGACACCGCGACGGTCCTGCTCGTCATTTGACAACACGTGGATGGTGACCGGTTGGTCGGTAGGCGGTCCAAAATAATCCGATTGGTAAACTGCCGTGACGCCAGCGGGCAAGCTTAATTGCGATCGAATCAACGGTATCCACTCGGCGTTGGTATAGCGGCGGCCAACGCGTGTGAATTGCACAATGATCAACGCCTCATGGCTGGCCTCACCGATGTTTTTTTCTAATGAGGTGGTGTTCTGGTGGCCGATGCGGGCCGAAACGGCGTCGAGGTCGACACTCGTAATGTCCATGAGTTGCCGCTCAATGTCGGTGACTGCCGCTTCGGTTTGTTCCAGCGCGGTGCCTGCCGGCGTGGTTATTTTTACAAACAGGCGGTCGGCGTCATCCTGCGGAAATAGAATAAACGGTATTAGCGGCGCGATCACCAGCATGATGAACAGAAAGGTCAGCAGCGCGGTTAGCGCGGCGATGCCGCGGTGATGCAATATCCATTCGAGAATCCGTCGGTAGCCGCGCTCCAGCCGCTCGACAAACGCGCGTTTCTCAATACGCGCATTCGTGCTGACGGTGGACATATGTGCCGGCAGCACGAAGAAAGACTCGATAGCCGATACAATGAGGGCCATGACCACCACGGCTGGAATCTGCCAGGTAATTTTGCCCGGCAAGCCGCCGAGCGCGATCAACGGCAGGAAGGCCAGTATCGTGGTCAGCGCGGCTGCCGTGACCGGGCGCATCATCTCCAGTGTGCCGGCCACGGCGGCATCATGGCGCGACAAGCCCTGGGCTTGTTTAAACGCGATACGTTCCGATACGACCACCGCGTCGTCGACCACCATGCCCAACACGATAATAAACGCGGTCAGCGACATCATGTTTAACGACATATCGAAGCGGCCGAATACGGCCACGGTGCCAAGGAACACCACCGGTATGCCAATGAAAATCCAGATGGCGGGTTGCAGGCGCACAAAGAACAACAACACCAGCGAGACCAGTACGGCGCCGATGATGCCATTGGTGGCCATCAGGCTGAGACGGTTGCTGATGATGAACGACTCATCGGGTACCAAATCGAAACTAACGCCAGCGGGCAGGGGCGCACTGGTCACGACGGCGCGAACGTCTTCAACGGCACCGATAATATCGGCGGTTTCACGCTTGTTAACCATCAGGGTGATGCCGCGCTCACCATTGTTGTGCACCAGCAAATCGGTATCTTCGCGGCCTTGTTCTATGCGCGCAATATCACGCACTCGCAGTGCACCGCCGGTGCTACTGAATTTGAGGATTGTCTCGCCCACGTCTTGCGGTTGCTCATAGCGGCTCCACATCA
>JBPCXM010000703.1:0-7428 GCA_051008535.1 Pseudomonadales bacterium
TCGCTTCGCCTGGCCTTTCTTAAGGTTGCCATAGATCATGGCATCGACGTTTGCAGTTTGAAAAAAGCGCGTTTTAAAACTTTGCAGATCGTCAATGCTGGCCTCTCGCAGTGCGTGCACCAGTTCGTCTTCCTGCCAGTAACTTTTTATCAAGGTCTCCGATACTGCGCCAATGACTTGTAAATATGGCAGCTGCTTTTTTGCGTTCAACCAACTGCGGATGCGCTCTTTTTTCAACGCCACGAAGCGTTGTGGATCGACCTCTTCCATCGCCATCACCTTGGCAACACGCTTAAGAAGTAAACGCTGTTTGTCGCTGTAGCCGCCAACCTTGATGCTGACCCCTCGCAAATGCTTGAGCGCGCTCACCTGCAAACCCGCGAGTACTGCCGGGTATGCAAATTCGTTCAAGCTATCTTGCAATAAATCGACATAAAGTTGTGATAGTGCGGCGTTTAGCGGAGTGTCGTTAGCCAGCGGCGTATGGAAATTAAAATACGCTTGTGTCTTCGGCACCTTGAATTTGTTGTCCTGCAACCACCACATGCGCGTGCGCTCGCCAAGCTGCAGCTCAACCGGCACGGTCGCGGGTTTCTTGATACGCGGCATTGCAAAATTATGTGGAACGAAGGGGTTGGGTTCGGGTACCAGGATGGCGGCGTTTACTTCGGCTTCACTCCAGGCACGGAGCTGCGCAACGTCAACCGCTGTGACCGCGTAGGGCGTGTCGTACCAAGGGCTGCGCTGAGGAAAGTTCTCACCAGCGGCCATTAGCGTGATTAGCGCATTGTCAGGCTTGAGATAATCGAGAAAATCGGCAATCAGTTCCGGTTTATAGTCTTCCATTAAATAGCCGGCGCGCAGCACGTCTGTCGCGGGATAATAGTGCATGCTATTCGCGAGGCCGCTGGCGTAATTGATCGGCTGTGATTTCTCCTGGAATCGAAAGCGGGTTGTCAGCAACTCCGACTGCTCCTTAAACAACCAGTCTTGTATGCCCTCCCTCTTGATACGTGCAATGGTTTGAAACAATAACTTCAACACCTCATTCTGCTGCTTCAGTCCGGCATCGGTCAGGGAGATCACGACATTAAAGGTCGCACCGCTAGCGTCTTCAAAACCCGCGCCGGCGCTGAGCTGCTCAGCCCAGTCTTGCTGTTTGAGATATGACAGTAAACTGCCCTTGCCCTCGTGACCGATTATATTGCCGATGTACTGCACCGGTTTGCTTTTGTAGTGCTCTTGCGTGGTAGGAATGGGGAACGTCACGCTTAGATTGCGCGTGTCTTTCTCCGGTTTGATCGATACCATTTTGGGTAGACTACCGGCCTCGAAGAGGGCGGGCTCTGATGTTTCTGCGTGCGTCTTGCGCCGCGGAACCGAACTAAACAAGTCTTTCACCCAAGTGCGCAATTCGGCCACCGGCTCGCGGCCGATGACGACCAGACGCATATTGTCTGCCGAGTAGTGACGCTGATAGAACTTCAGCAGTTCGGCGCGCGCAGCGTCGGTGCCGCCGCCGTTCAGCGTTTGCAGATTACCAACGCTGAGCTTGTTAAACGGATGCTCAGGATTAATAATTTGCTGAAAAACATCGAGTGAACGGCGGCTATCATCGCGCAACCGCGAGCGGTATTCCGACTCTACCGCGTTCATCTCGCGTTCGACATAGCGCGCCGTAAATAGCGGCGCAACAAAAAACTGTGCAAAGCGGTCCAGCGTCTCACGCAAATAGCTGGCATTCACATCGAAAAAGTAGTTGGTGTGTTCGAAGCTGGTGTAGGCGTTATGACTGCCGCCATGTGAGCTAATAAATTCCTGGTATTCGCCTGACTCGGGGTACTTTTTTGTGCCCAAAAAAAGCATATGCTCGAGGAAATGTGCGAGCCCCTGGCGGTCTTGCGGGTCGGCCTTGGCACCGACATTAACGTCCAACGCGGCAGCCGCTTTGGTGGCTTTGATGTCTGAAACCAACAACGCTTGCAGGCCATTGTCCAGCGTCAGCCATTCGTAGTCGCGCGCGTCATTGTCGCTTTTTATTACAGCGGCGCTGCTGACAACATTGCTGCCAGCCTGGGCAAGCCCAAGGATGCAAGAACAAGCAACAAAAACCAGTACGCGCAATAGCGACGTAACATTAGACAACATGGTAGTCCTCACTGAAAAAACTTAATTAGAACACTGCTTCTTGTACTTTCGATTCTATACCGCGACAGTCGATATGGTGCCGGCCCGTGGCCAGGCATTGAAAACGGCTTTCACCAGGGTTGCCAAGGGAATAGCAAAAAACACACCCCACATGCCCCACACGCCACCGAACACGATAACCGACATGATGATAGCGGTTGGATGCAAATTCACGGCTTCGGAAAACAACAGCGGCACCAGCACGTTACCGTCCAACGCTTGTATCACCACATAAGTCACCATCAAATAGGCGAACTGAGAATCCAGCCCCCATTGAAAATAGGCAATCAAAGCGACCGGTACGGTGACCACCGTGGCGCCGATATAAGGAATGACCACCGACAAGCCTACTAATAGACCTAGCAGCGCCGCATAGTTCAATCCCCACAACACAAATGCCAAGTAACTGACGCCGCCGACCAGGAATATTTCGATAGATTTACCACGTACATAGTTTGCGATCTGGTCATTCATTTCGTTCCAGATCGACGTCATCAACGGACGTTTTTCCGGCAATAAGTCACCTACCAGGGCGAGCACCTGGTCTTTGTCCTTGAGGAAGAAAAACACGAGGATGGGAACCAGCACCAGGTAGATCACCACCGCCACCAGGTTGCCAATATTCGCCACCGAGAACGACACCACCCACTGGCCGAGCTTGCCCAGCTCGCCGCCGGTAATACCCATCAGGTCTTCGACCTGCGTGTGGGTAATCAGATCAGGGTATTGATCGGGCAGTAACATTAATAGCTTCGTGCCCTCATTGAGCATGCGTGGCAATTCGTTAAACAAGTTGATTAACTGGCGCCAACTCAACGGTAATACGACAAAAATGATAAGCGTTAACACGCCCAAAAAGACGACATTGGTCAATAACAGGGCTAGCCAGGACGGGCAGTGCCACTGCACCAACCGTGAAATCATGCCTTGTAAAAGGAAGGCGATAATTGCGCTGGCGATGACCGGCGCCAGCACATTGCCCAGGGTCAATATCGCGGTAAAACTCACCAGCAATAGCAGCATCAGGACGAGCGCTTCTTCGTCGGCCAGATAGCGATCAATCCACTTGCGTAAGATATCTAACATAGGGACTTAGCTTTTTTCTAAAAGGTATTCGAATGTACCCTTATTCTGCTGACTTTGCAGCAGAATATGCCCGCTTTGCTCGGCAAATACTTGAAAATCGCGTACTGACCCCTGGTCGGTTGCGATAACACGCAGCTGCTGCCCTACTGCCATTTTATTGAGCGCCTGTTTAGCTTTCAGCAACGGCAGCGGGCAAGTGAGCCCACTCGCGTCGACGACAACCAATTCGGATTGCACCATGATTTGACACTAGATTGATTTGATCAACAAGTATACCCGCGCCCGCGGCAGCACTACAGGGGAAAAACGATGCAATGCTGCAACGGAATCATTTGTGGACATTAGACTCCAAACCATGACACATGTTCTCCACGAACACATTGTTCACGTTTGCGAATTTAAATGCTACAGTCAAACTAACTCATGGCAACGCCATTGTACAAAGCTTCACCTATGCCGAAACGTTCAAAACCCGCTATCGCCTTCCTTACATTGTTGCTCACATGCGCCGCACTAAGCGCCAATGAAGTGGAATTGCCCGACTTGGGTAACGCCGGCGGCAGTTTGTATTCCAGCGAACAAGAATACAAACTGGGCCAGGCTTGGCTGCGCAGCTTCAGAAGTCAAGTGCGCACTGTTTCCGACCCGATTCTGGCCGCCTATCTGGAGGATCTGATCTACCGGTTGGCGACTCATAGTCAGCTCAAGGATAGGCGGCTTGAGTTGGTGGTGGTACATAATGCCGTGCTTAACGCCTTCGCGGTGCCAGGCGGCGTAATCGGGGTACATGACGGTCTGCTATTGCATGCTCAAACCGAAGATGAATTGGCCGCTGTATTGGCACATGAGCTGGCCCATCTTAGCCAACGTCATTTCCAGCGCGGCCAGGAAGAAGCGAAACGTAATCGTATCCCCAATATGGCCGCACTGTTAGCCAGCCTGGTGATCCTCGCTACGACCGGCGGCGATGCAGGTATGGCGGCCATAACCGCGACCCAGGCCGCAGCGCTACAAAACCGCTTGCGCTTTAGCCGCCAACATGAAATTGAAGCCGACCGCATCGGCATGTTGACGCTGGTCGACGCCGGCATTGACCCCAACGCTATTCCCAGCATGTTCGAGCGCATGCAACGTGCATCACGCTACCGGCGCACTCCACCTGAATTCTTGAGCTCGCACCCGGTGACCGAAAATCGTATTGCGGATTCTCGCAGTCGTGCCCGCGAGTACGCTGTGCCGACCTACACCAACGACATTGAGTACCAGCTGATGCGGGCGCGCGTGCAAGTTAGCTACGCCGACAACGCAGGTGCCGCTATCAAGCGTTTTAAAACCGCGCTGGAGAATAAAAGCGGCAATACCATGGCGGCGCGCTATGGACTGGTGCTGGCTTACATCAAGACTAACAAGCTCAAGGAAGCACACGCCGCGCTGCAACCGCTGCTGGAAAAAGACCCGCAGCGCATCACCTTTATAGCTGCCCAGGCCGAGCTGGAAGCGCGAGGAGGCAACTACGTCGAGGCGGGCGACCTGCTTAAACAGCAACTGCGGATCAATCCAAAAAACCACCCACTAACGATGCAATACGCGGAAGTGCTGCTCAAACAGGGTGATGCCAAAGAAACCCAAAAATTGCTGCTGGAACAAGTTAAGCGCCATCCCCACGATGAGCACCTGTGGTATTTGCTCGCCGAAACCCATGGATTGGTCGGTGATATTCCCGCCGTGCATCAGGCCCGCGCCGAGTATTTTATTTTGAACGGTGTGTTCGATCAGGCGCAAAAGCAATTGCGCTACGCTTTAAAGCTTGTACAAGGCGACTATCTGGCGACGGCCAAGATTAATGAGCGCATGCAGAGCATTGAGGAAATGCAAGAGAGGATAAAAATTTAGTCTGCTTGTGTCAGGCGTTGCCAATTACCTGCACATGCAACTGCCGCGCAAAATTCAACATGCGCTCCAGCGGCACCACGGCACGCTTACCCAGCTCCGGGTCGACGAAAACTTCATTGCTGCCTTGCTCAAGCGTCGCGGCTAAATTTTCCAATGCATTCATCGCCATCCATGGGCAATTCGCGCAACTGCGGCAGGCCGCGCCACTACCGCCCGTTGGCGCGATGATAAATTCCTTATCCGGCATTTGCTGTTGTAGCTTGTAGAAAATGCCCTGGTCGGTCGCCACAATAAACTGCGTGTTTGGCAGGTCACGCGCGGCGTTGATAATTTGCGTGGTAGAACCGACTTTATCGGCAATTTGCAACACCGCGTTGGGTGACTCCGGGTGAGCCAGCACGGCGGCGTCGGGGTACACGCGCTTGAGGTCTTCAATTCCCCGCGCCTTGAACTCTTCGTGCACGATGCAGGCGCCGTTCCAGCAGATGACGTCGGCGCCAGTTTCGCGTTGTACGTAAGAGCCAAGGTGTTTGTCAGGCGCCCATAATATCTTCTGCCCTTCGTCCTTGAGGTGTTCGACGACATCGAGCGCGATGCTGGAGGTCACAACCCAATCCGACAAGGCTTTCACAGCCGCCGAAGTATTCGCATACACCACGACGGTACGGTCCGGATGTTCCGCACAAAAAGCCGCAAACTCATCAGCCGGGCAGCCGATATCCAACGAGCAAGTAGCCTCTAAGGTCGGCATCAGTACGCGCTTTTCCGGGTTGAGAATCTTGGCGGTCTCACCCATGAATTTGACCCCGGCAACCACCAGAGTGTCAGCCGAATGCTCGTTGCCAAAACGCGCCATTTCCAGTGAGTCCGACACACAACCACCGGTCTCCTCGGCCAGCGACTGTATCTCCGGGTCGGTATAATAGTGCGCCACCAGCACGGCATTTTTTTCTTTCAGCAGCCGCTTGATTTGCGCCCGGTGCGCGTCTATTTCACTACCGCTGAGCCGTGGTTCAGCATGCACATTGTCGAGGTGCTGCTTAACAACTTGCTGGTCTGCAGCGTAGGAATCCAGGTCTTGAACTAATGCCATTTTCGATAGCTCTGTCACAATTCCCGATAATCATAGCACAGCAATTCGCCAAATTAATGCCATACAAGTTGGTTAAATAATAATCCCACATCCTCGAGAATCCCGATTCGGTACTCCTCGCGTACGCCCGATACTCTTGTTACGATGGGGCAGACATGACGGAATCACAAACTCAAAAATCTGAAAAACTCACAATCGGTTTGTTCGCAACCTGTGCGGTTGACATGCTGCGACCTGCTGTAGGCTTCGCTACGGCAAAAGTTTTGGAACAAGCCGGTTGCGAGGTACACGTGCCCGCACAAAGCTGTTGTGGTCAAATTGGTTATAACAATGGCCAGCCCGATGCGGCTCGTGAAATGGCGTGGACATTGATCACGGCGTTTCACGAATTCGACTACACCGTCGTACCTTCAGGATCTTGTGGTGGCATGATTAAGATTCACTACCCTTCATTGTTCCGCTACGATGATCGATTGGCGCAAGTTGAAGCTTTTTGCGCCAAGGTTTTCGAGCTAACGGTGTTTCTTAAGGACGTTTTAGATTTTAAACCGCAATACCCCAACTGCGATCTAGCAGACAAGACCATTACCTACCATGACAGTTGTGCGGGCTTGCGCGAGTTCGGCATTAAGATTCAGCCGCGAGAGCTCATACGCTCGTGCAACAATAATACAGTGACTGAGATGACGGAGACAGAGGTTTGCTGTGGCTTCGGCGGCACGTTTTGCGTGAAATTTCCCGAGATAGCCAATCGTATGGTGGAAAACAAGGCGAGCAATGCACGCGCCACCAATGCGCATATGCTGGTCGGTGGCGACCTTTCCTGCTTGTTGCATATTGCCGGCAAAATGCGTCGCCAGAATGATGACAAGCAGATTGGTAATCCAGAAGTACGCCACATTGCCGAGCTATTGGCAGGTGAACTCGATCACCCGCCCATTGGTGAAGCTATCAAGCGGAAAACCAATGAGTGTAGCTAGCCCCAAAGATAATTTTATCGTCAGCTCGACAGTGGCACTGAAAGATCCAAATCTGCGTAGCGCACTCGGCAAAGCGCAAAAAGGCTTTGTCAATAAACGCGCCGACGCGATCGCAGCGGTGGGTGACTTCGAAGCCATGCGCGACATGGCGCAAGCCGTCAGGCAAAAAGCGCTTTCTGGTCTGGGCGT
>JBPCXM010000704.1:0-3763 GCA_051008535.1 Pseudomonadales bacterium
GCGTGCATCCGCGTTTTCAAGAGGCCAACCCCGCAAGGCTTTGTCAGCGAAAATCGCAGTGATGTGCTCCATGCCTACGGTGGATGCAAGCAGTATTTTGGGGGTAACGCGTTTGTTTGCTTTGGCCTGCTCAATGCGCTTGGAAAAAGGAGCTTCAAGTTTCGCCAGGTCGTACCCGCGTTGGGCACAAAGCAGTTCGTTGTACTTACGGTGTTCGCGACTGTGCAAACCTTCCTGCCGGTAGAAGCCCTTCACTTCCTGATTTAGCTTGTCGTCGCTAATGCGGTCCTCAAAAGCCCGCACGCTGTCGATAAAGGATTTCTCACCAATGGGAAAGCTGATGCTCATGGCGTTGAAAAATGCCGTTTTGAAGGCGTCGTTGTCCAACCAGTCAGTAGCCAGCACGTTTTTCAAATCGAATTGCCGATCGCGACCTTGAATATCAATGCCGTCGGGAGTACGTGAGGATTGCTTCAACAGGGTCACTATCCAAAGTCTCTTTTAATGACTACGCCACAGCCTGTAGCGCATTATGCACCGCCAGATCATGGCGCTCAATGGGGCTCAACAACTGCTCGAGTCGCTCCCCTACGCGACGGTGTGCAGACTTTGCGTTCGATTATCAAACACGCATCACGGAACCAACAACTATCAAGGGATACGTTGATAAACGTTACCTAAGTCGTCCGCCACAACCTCTGCGATGCCATTGACTGTTGATAAATCAAACTGGGCATCAAGGGTGCGGGTCACAAATTTCCAACCTGTTGGTAAATCCAGGCGCTCATCCAGGAAGGCCAGATCACTCAACAGCAAATCTGGGTCCAACCGCCGTGTAAATGATTGCATGATAAAACGTTCGCCACTGGGGTTCTGCAATTCGTAGACTTCGCGGCCGGCAATGTAAGTGAACACTGTATCGCGGCTTACGGTGTTAATCTGGTAGGCACTTTCGCCTTCTTCGACTCCCTCAGCCAGCAATACGGTCGCGGCGCGAAACATCGGAATTCCACCAAACTCTTCAGTCATACGCGGGCCTGAATTAACCGCGTTATTCGCAATGGTATCGAGTACCCAATAACGCGGACCGTTGAGGAAGGCCTGGTCCACACCAAGATCTGTGGCAATTGCGGCGGCATCTAGCGCCTCCCAATCACTTTGCGGGCATGCAGCAGGTATCGAGTTCCAAACGACAGCTTGAAACTGGCCAGAAGCGAGTTCGGTGGTCGCTAACACCTCACAATAACGGAAGTTATATAGGAATCCGGGCGTCGGCAGGTTTGCGAGGATTTGATTGCCATTCTGTATAAAGCTTGCAACATCGGATGCTAATTCTGCCCCCACATCGTCTTGTATAAAATGGCCAGCCGTATAACGTTTGTGGCGCTGACCGCGCGCGCCGGGCACATGCTCAATCCATTTTTCCTGATTCGCGAGACTTCCCAGATTGGGATCAAGCTCGCCCGCTAAAAACAGGAACGGTTTTTCAAATTTACCTAGCGCGTCCCAGGCAGGCGAATTCTGCTCTTCGATACCTGCAACCATCGATGGAAACGCGCGAATCGCTGCTTTATAAATGAAGCTCGGAAAAGGTGTGTTGTAAGAGGCAAATTCCTCGTCGCGCAGTGTGCCAAGCGTCGCAATCTCAATAACCTCTGCGGCAATCAAATTCGGATTGCCCGCGGTGTAGTCTATCCATTGCTGGAAACCCGCAATCCTTTCTGGCGACCGCGATGTGAAAAACTCCTGGGCGCTGATGTTTTGCGTATCGTCTACTTCGAAAGTTGGGACCGCGAACGGGTTAAAACCCGCGGGAATAACGGGCATATCACCGTTAGCCACAATAATGCGAGCAAACAAATCGGGCCTATCACCGGCCACGCGCAAGCCAATCAAGCTACCCCAATCCTGAACGAATAAATTGATGTCACTCAGGCCAAGCTCATCAATAAAGTTGCCAATCCACTCTACATGCTGCTCGTACTGATGCACTTGCGGGTCTACCGGCTTATCTGAACGCCCCATACCAATGTGATCCACAGCAATCACACGGTAACCCGCGTCCACGAGAACGGGGATCATCTTACGATATAGATACGACCAACTGGGCTGACCATGTAGCATCAACACGACCTCACCATCAGCCGGACCGGCATCGACATAATGCATACGTAAGCCATCAAGCGCTACGTAGTTGGGTGAATAATCGAAGTCGTCTAACTCCGCAAAGCAGCTGTCAGGCGTGCGTACAAACGCTACGTTATCGTCGGCGGTTTGAACCGCCACGTCGTCTTCCGGCTGTTCACATACCTCGGCAGATTGAAGTGCGGTAAACAATTCATCGTTATCGTCGTCGCTACAGCCATTGAGAAATAGTAGAAACAGCGTGGTGGCAATAACTTTCGCCGCTCGTGAATATCTCTTCATGTTTTATTATCTCAAGGTAACTGATCACTGGAATGTTTCAGTGTGAGGTAAAAATCTCACCGAAAACGAGTCATGCAGTTTAATGCATTGCCGCACCAGCGGGACCTACCCTGCCCTGGCTTTGCGAAGCAATCCATGTAGGCCAAGTGATTAACACAGGCTGCTCCGCGCATCGCAAAGTCTGCCCCGCTTGCAATGCGCTACGCCATTTGGCAAGGTTTGTTAGCACCAAAGCATAGACACCCTGGTGCGTTAGCACTGTGCCGACTTCCGTGTCGCCGGTTGTGACAGAAAAGCCCGTCATGGTCGGAAAAGAAAACGCATTGGGCTCGATGCGCATTGGTAGAACCCGTTGAGTAATTTGGTCGGTAGGCGAGTTCAGCGTGGCCTGCAACGCGTCATCCACACACTCGGGATGAAGCACGCCGATTGCGTGCAGGTTGGCTTCCAGCGGGCCAACCGGAACGGATTGTAATAGTTCCGCACTAGGCAGCACACCCAATTTTAGAGCGTGTGCCAGCCATCTATTTTCGTGGCCCCATTTTGAACTTTCAAAATCCGTTCGAGGACGCAGGATGCGCGCCCCCATATGCCAGCGCGGGTCAATATACTTTTTGTAAGGTGTGCCATCATCGAAGGTGGACTGGTTGGGTAATTCTCCAAATACGCGCCAGGCATGACTTTCGTCGGTGGCAGTCACATTATGTTTTTCGCACCGCGCGGACAAGCGCTCAAGAATGTTTGGTAACAGAGATCGCGTACATTCGATCAATAACCCTGCTTCATGCGAGATGATGAAAAGATCGGAAAAAACCTTTCCCGACGCAGTCAACATATAGGCCAGTACAGACTTTTTCTCGATGTTGTCGAGAGAGTTTGTAATCGAAGGTTGAACGGCGTCTACCGCGTTCGCTCCCAACAGCCGAATAACGCCGCGCGAGTTTAGTAAATGGGCTTCATCTTCCAGCAAGTGCTGCTGTGGGCCAGCGAGTTGTACGCTGTTACTCATCTGTCATCCCAAAATCGATCCCTGGAGTAGAAGATAATGACGCCAGAAAGTCGGGGTTGGCAACCAGCGGGCCGCCAGTGGTTTCCGAATGCCCGGTGGAATAGCTGCACACCTTCTGGCAAAGACCGCAGTTGTCTACTTTCTCGCGGTAAAACTTACACTGCATGGCGTTGATCTGGTAGCGCTCGCCGGGCGCTGGTGAGGCAATGGCGCCGACCGGGCAGATTTTCACGCAATCCAAACAATGGGTGCAGTCATCGACGGGGTCAACGCGCCGGGTCGTTTGCAGTGGTGCTTCGGTTAACAAACAGGTAAGACGTGCACGGG
>JBPCXM010000705.1:0-4092 GCA_051008535.1 Pseudomonadales bacterium
CTGTGGACTTTGGCTATCCTCTGCCTGGTCTTTGCTGGCCTCGCCGTCGTTTTTCTGCGAGACAACCCCGAGTCCTGTGGCGTACTGGTGGATGGCCACACCCACGAAGACCAGGTGCCCGAAGCCAACTATCAGCCTAGCGCCACCCTTGACCAGGCTAGACGCACGCCGATCTTCTGGCTGGCCACCCTTAGTTTGGGCATTCACTCACTGCTGGGCACAGCAGTAACTTTCCATATTGTCTCGGTATTCGCAGAGGCTGGGCGCAGTCAGACCGAGGCCTTTGCTTACTTTTTCCCAACCGCAGTATTGGCCACGGCAACCAACTTGATGTGTGGCTGGCTTTCCGACAAACGCTCCCTCAAGCCTTTCATGATTATCATGTTGAGCGGCTTCCTGGTCGCTGTAACAGGGCTACTCAACTTGCAGTACGACTGGGGTTATGCCGCGCTAGTCGTCGGCTTTGGGATTGGAGGAGGAATTTGGTCGCTAGTATCGAATCTCGTCTTTATTCGCAACTTTGGGCCACTGCACCTGGGCGAGATCACAGGCCTTTGTACCTCGATCATGGTGTTCACCAGCGCCATTGGCCCCGCCCTGTTCAGTCTGGGGCTTGATTACTTTGGCAGCTACGCTGCTGCGCAATGGGCGTGTATTGTCGCAATTTTGCTACTCATAACATTTGCTATGCTAACGCCACAACACGCTCCCAATGCAATGGGCAAACCTTTATGGCAGCACAAGGTCGGGTGAGGGCGATGCCGAAAACCTCTGGGCCTGGGTCGCTGTCTGCAGTCGTTCAACAATAAAAGAATATGAATTGCCTCCTCGATTCTGACAAATTAACTGGCCTTGGCGAAGGAAGATCTACCTTTCCTCCTAAGCGACCGTCCTATTCCATTCCGCGGACGCATTTGCCCTTAGATTTCGGAAGTGCTCAGCTTCGACGAGATGCCTATGTAATTATCCCTTCTTTAGTGTCAGGACCAATTGGAAAAGTTGGCGCACTAGACGGTGACAGCAAACCGAGCCGAGCTTCCCCTATGTGGGCTTCACCTCTGGCTAATGTTGGGATTAGCCGCTGCCGGATAGACAGGATAGGGCGTACGGCTCTTTTCTCCAGCGATAGCCGTCGCTCAAACGACTCGTTGAACGAGGTTGTGAAGTGGTAGAAGCGGCCAGATACGGACTGTCGTTAGTCGTTAGTCGTTAGAAGTTATAGGGGGAATCGCCGAAACAAAACCGTTCACCGGGTCGCCAATTTGCATGGTCACCTTCAGGTATAAGCTGCTTGGTCTTAAATTCCTCATCGTCCCAGCCGCCCAGCCAGATTTGGGTTACACCGTGCATAGCCCTAGTGAACAGAAATTTAAATCCGACTGGTGCCCAATCAGGACTACGATCTAATCTGTCGCTACGATTTATGGTTTTTACGATGGGAGAACCATCCCGGTTGACAATACACACACCAAGGCGAATTGAACTGCACGCATATGCCAGTCGACTACTGTCTGCAGACCAAGCAATAGGCCAGTCTTTATATTCCCAATCACTATTAGTAGGGAAAGGTGTAGGTGCAACCAATCGCCAATTAGTGCCGTCAGGGTTTAACAATCCAAGCCCGAGCCCAGGTCTGCGTCCAACCGCGATTTGTGTGTTATCAGGAGACCAATTAGCAAAAAAGGCAGAGACGCCTTCCCGCAGTATTGGAGTGCGGTTGGAACCATCTAGATTCATCGTAAAAACATCTGATCTACGTATTCCCTGAGACCCTAATACATCTGCTAAGAACAGGATTTTGCGACCATCGCCCGAGTAGGTAGGGGAACCGTTCGTGGTATTAGTGGGTGTTAGCTGTCTCACCCCGCCGCTACTGACATCGACCGTGAATATCTGATCGTCCGGTCTTCCGTATACAATAGTTCTATCATCACGCGACCAGTCGTAGCTATAGTGGTCATCAACATCGCTAGTAACTAAACGCCTTGGCGGATCCCGTAGAGAATCGAACACCCAAAGCGAGGCAGTTTGTCCATGGTCGCGTAGAAACGCGAGTTTTTTCCCATCATGCGACCATTTTGGCATTCTGTCACTCAGGCCCTCAGGGGTTGCTGTTAGACGCCGTTCGGTCCCGCAATGGAATTGGTAAATCCCGTCGGAGCCCTCGTAGGCTACGTCCCATGCACAGCTACACATCAACAACATCAATACGGAAGATACCGTTATGTTGGTGAATCGAATTGATCGGCTAAGATTCATCTTGTTCCTTGACGATACATCAATTCTCTTCAGAGAAAATGGGTCGACAACTGCCGTACACTATCTCATTTTATTTATGTATCTGAGGAAAGCAAACACGTTTCGCTACGAGCAAACTGTCAGGTAACAGGAGCGGCCGCGCCGTCTGGAGTTACTTCTTGTTCTTCTCGTCCCAGATCTTTGGCTCCCAAAGTTCAATTTTGTTGCCTTCGGGATCCATGATCCACGCGAACACCCCATTTTCGTGATACTCCGGGCCCTTTAGGATGTCGATGCCGCCCTGCTTCAGTTGCTCGACCATCGCTTCCAGGTCGTCGACGCGGTAATTGACCATGAAACTCGACTTGCTGGGACTAAACCAATCGCTGTCCGAGTCGGCAACGTGCCATACCGTAACCCCATTGTCCTCAGCAGTATCGTCTTCCCACTTGAGTATGGCGGCACCAAAATCCTCAAGTCGCATCCCAAGGTGCTTCTTGTACCACGACGAAAGGGCCTTTCCTTCACCTCGCGACAAGAAGAAGATACCGCCGATTCCAGTTACTTTAGCCACTTCTTTTCCCTCCTCTGCTAATGCAGTCCGATCCACTATCGCGCAACCGAACGTAAAAATGATTGCAAGACATAGCACCGGGTTCGTAGATTTCATTCTCGATTCTGCCGTTAAACACGATTGAAAGACGGGGCTTGTTTTTGACCATAACCAGAACATTCGAGCACGGTTGTCAACGCAGGGCTTGCGCGTCGGCTTTGGGTCGACATCGAACGCATCGCACTTCCAATCATCCGTCGGCAATGTATTCTACACCCGCCTATCGATTACGTCGAAGCTGAGGTGCAAGGTCGACATGACCCGACGGTCGACCTATGAAGTGATATGGTGAAAGCTGACGGTCAGAGGCAGTAAAAAGCGCGGATTTTAGAGCACAGTTGCTTGTTATGCGGCTGCGTTTTCGAGCTCCCAGCCTGGGAAAACGAGAACAGCTGGATGGCAACTCAAAGCTCTAGCAAGAACCTTAGCGCGCTCAATACCCAAATTAACCCGGTTATTCTCGATAGCAGATATAGTAGATTGAGGTATACCTGTGAGAGCGGCTAGCTGATTTTGGCTAAGCTCCTGAAGTTCACGAATAATTCGGACTGAGTCTCCAACCGAAACTTCTACGTTCTTTTTAGCTTTGCGGTACTCTTTCATTTTAGTTTCTCCTGTAATCATGCGGAGTGACTTTTTCTACCATAACGAGCACATTCTGACGATCAATTTTGTATATGACACGATATTGAATATTCAGTCTAGAAGAGCGGTGGCCTTTCCATTTTCCTCTAAGAGCTTCATCGTTGAACCCTCGAATGAGCCGAAGACCCTCTGGGCCTGATATTCGAACGATGTCTTTCCATTTCTCGTAGCGTTGCAGCGCTTCGTCAGGGAGTCGATTCAATATTCTGGTAACTTTTCGATGTTCATAAACTTCCCACATACCTTAAACAGTATATATATCATTTATGATATGTCAATATGGCGCTGAATTCTGCTTGATGCATAACAGGCGAATAGCGTGACCCTCAGGGTCTCGCTATTCGGAACTTAGAGCGCGGCTCGCTGAAGCTGAAACAGTACCACGATGTGGAGCGACGAGCGGAGCCTGACTGTGAGGTAACCACCGAACGGTCGGGGCAATGTTGACGATACCATGATTTCATTTTGCGACACACCACAGTGCGATGGCGAATTTGTGTTGGACGCCATTGTGCTTCCCTTCGAGGTTTTGTCGCGAAACTGGCCGGCTCGGCGTGCCGATCTATACTTTCGTGTTCAGAATTTCTTTTATGGAC
>JBPCXM010000706.1:0-2512 GCA_051008535.1 Pseudomonadales bacterium
TCGTCATCGCGCCGGTCGAACTCCTGTGCCTTTATGATCGAACGCAGGGCCCAGTTCCTGCCAAATGTCAAACTTGCCTTCTTTTCCCCGTACGCCGAGAATTGGTATTTGGACGAGTACTCATTGCCAAGGCTTGCTATGTACTCAAGCCCGAGCTCAGCATACATGCTGAATTTAAGCTCCACCTGATCGCTGATCTTATACGATTTGCCATCTGCCGTTTGCGCGTGCCCGCACATAGTGCTTAAAATCAATAAAACTAAAATAATATATTTCTGAATTATCTTGAAAAAATAGATATTCAACTCAACGCCACAATGAGTCGGTTGAGTATTATCGCATTCCCGCACCGCTCGATGCTTCTCGCGAAACAGATAAATCGCACGAATTGACTGCAAAATCCCCTCCCCCAAATTCTCTTCAGAATTCAAACATTATGGCGCGAGAGGAGCAGGCCTTAATCCCCCAGGATAGATATTTCCAGCCTGCTCATGGCGATACATTCAGCTCATATTTGTGGCCGACTTATGGCTGCAAATGGGCAGCGTGGCGCCTTCAATATCCTCGAAAAGGAGTACAAGGTGGCGATTGAAAAGTTTTAGAGGGTCTGAAACTTAATATTATATTATATCAATTTATTTAGGTGGAAGAAATAAATCATCTAATTCCCGTTGAGAAATAGAGGGTGTGAAATTCAATTCTCTAATTTCTCGAATAGCTCGGCTTGATTTCTTCGTATGTGCACGTAAATATTCCACGACGAGCACAGGCTTGCCCTGCTTCCAAGCTATTTTTAGAAAATTAATATGAGACGCGCGCAAAGATTTAGGGTTTAGTTGAAATTTGTGAGACGCGCCGTACAGCATATCCTCTTTTACGACACCGTCGATGTGCTTCAAATATTGTCGGTCGGTTAGCAGCTCTTCAGCATTCTGGACGAAAACAAGAAATTTGCTTTGTCTCGTTTTTGCGCGTTGAGATAGCTTAACGACAAAATCGATCATCTCTTTGCGGGCGTTCTGCGATCCGGACCAGTCCGAATGTGCGTCGACTCGATCCAGGAAGACACCATCGAAGCCACTGCTGATAATTTTTGAGAGATATCCTTCCTGTTCACTCAGAATGATCCGTTGCCATTCTGGCATCCAGTATTTGGTCAGGAAATTGCCAGGCCACTGTTTGTTTTCGCTGCCGAGCCATGGCGGCGCGGATTTTTTCCACGAAGACTTCCAGTAGTACCTATAGTCTTCCGCTTCGCCTATGCTCAGGTACGCAAGCACGATCCGGCGCGTACCGTCGGGTTTGCGCTTCAATTGGCTGAGCTCGCTCCAGGTAAGCGCTCCGGCCCCGCTGCCATCTTTAGAATAATCAATTACGAGGAGGTCGTGTGGCATCCGAGCTGCGCGTTGAACGTCTAGGCGCTGCAGCTGGTAACCCCAACTTTTTAGATTCTGCAAAGCAAGCTTCGATCCGGGTTCTAGTGCCGAGGCAGAATCCACCGTCGAAATGGCCACGCTAAGTATCGCCACAAACATTTGGCTGATCAGCCTCTGCGTGCGATGTTCTCTCAATATTTTTCGATACTCCTCGACGCGTTCGAAGATTTCAACCTGCAGTCTCGGCAAGGTATCGAGCCAAAGTGTGGCGCGGAAAAGACGGCCGGCGCGTTGGCCATACCTGATGCGTGGCGGCCAGGCGCCTTTCAGCACTCACGGAATAGATTCGGCTGTACTGACGCCAACACACTCAATCTTTGGCAAGCAACCTCTTGTGAGATGCTGGCGAGACGGCCGATGGCCAATCAAATTCGACGGATTATGCCGTGTTCCGTACCTGCCATTCTTTTTCAACCGCTCACTTTGCGCCGCTCTACCTTCTGCCTTTCAGTCAAGCTCGGACCGGGATAGAGGATCACTGTGGCGCCTGCACCAAGGCCACGTTTGACTTCGGCCAACGTGCCGTTGTTTCGACCGATTTCGAGCTTGGTCAACTTCGCCTCACCATCGTGAACAGCAAAGACGGCCCAGTCACCGCCCTGGCGAAACAGAGCGCTTGAGGGCACAACGAGCGCGCCTTTGGCCTCCCAAATGACAATCCTGGTCTCGACGCGAAAGCCGTGACCGAGATTGCGCCGCTTGGCGGCAGCATCGGTGAACCTGATGACGGATTTCACGCGCTGTTCTTCGACACCAAGCGCTGAAATCTTGGTAAAACCCCATGGCTCAACCCGTTCAACGACACCATGCAAGACGTCAACGCCACCCCACTTGCGGATTATAACCCTGTCGCCTTCGGAGACCTGAACCGCGTCGGTTGAGAGGAGTTCAGCAACGACTTCGAGGTCGTTAGAGATATTACCAATTTCGAGGATCGGCGCACCTGCGGCAACGACCGCATCGCTCTCCTCAATAACTCGCAAGATGCGTCCTGAGATGGGTGCGGTTGGCGGAATTGACTTCGCCAGATCACCCGCGCCGAGCTGCGAGGGGCGCTCGAAACGGGATGACGGCTT
>JBPCXM010000707.1:0-15209 GCA_051008535.1 Pseudomonadales bacterium
TCACCTTGGCAGAGCCGGATTCGATCAGCAAGGTAGCACTGGCCTCATAGATGGGGTCAGTGGTAAACACCCACAGCGTCGCCAGCAAACCACTGCCCAACGCCAATGCCAGGATCTTTAGTTTTTCCCGGCTGATAACCTGCCAATATTGGCGCAGGTCTATTTCCGCAGTGGCAGCCCACTGTTTGTCTATTTGCACAATATTCTGGTTCAGTCTCGTCATGGCGGTTTAAAAGAAACTCCTTCGCACGGTGATGATATCACCTGGATAGACCGGATCGTCGAGTTTAATCGCCAGTTTTTCCTTGCCTCCGGTGCCTGGGCGCAACACGACAATTTTTTTGCGCGATGCGCGCTCGGTGAGACCACCCGCCAGGGTGATTGCCTTGTCCAGAGTGAGACCAGGGCGATAAGGGTAACCGCCTGGGCGCGCCACTTCACCGTTGAGGTAAAACGGCCGGAATTCTTCGATCAATACCGTGACCTCGGGATTGCGCAAATAAGGCCCTTTCAGACCTTTCGTGATGACTTGCTCCAGCTCGGCGACCGTCAATCCCTCGGCCTTGATTTCGCCCAGAAAGGGGTAGTTAAAGCTGCCCGTCTCGGCAAGAATAATGCTGACGCTAAGGTCTTCCTCGCCGTAAACCTTGACCAGAATTTTGTCGCCTGGGCCTAGTTTGTAGGACGGTGCCGGATTGCTGGCTGACTCATCCTGCGCACCGCACAGCGGGCCGAACAGCAACAAAATAATAATAGTCAGCGGCCACCATGGCTCCCGCTTCATGTCGCCTTGTTTGATATTTACCGATCGCACCTTAAAAGTGTTCTCCGTGTTGCATCATATGGCTATGTCAATGCCCACCGAGATGACGCTGCGATTAAAGTTGAGCAAATCTATGTTGCTGCTGCGGTCCCTGTAGCGGGTGCCAATCTCCAATGCAATCCAGCGCTTTAACTGATAAGCAAGGTTGCCGGCGAATTCGGTAACTTGTTCGTCGCGATCGAAATTTTCATATTCCTCATCCACATAGGCGACGCCGAGTACGGATTGCACGCGCTCGCTCCATTCGTGTGTCCATTCGGTGGAGATGCGTTGTACATCGATAAAATCCCCGCCACCATTGGTTTCTTCAGTGCTGCGATCAGTTTTGAAATTGAAATGCATATAACTGCGTGGTGACCAGGTTAAATCGGCTTCCCAGCTGGGTGCCGAGAAATCGTCGCGACTGGCACTGGTAAATCTCTTTTGCTGATAACCCGCCTTGATCGCACCGCTTAATTGCTTGCTGCGCTCCCATTCGACGCCGATCAAATAGCGGTAATGGTCGCTGTCGAGCGTGGATTGCTGTGGCTGGTTAATGGCGTAGTCAATCGCTGTAGCCCGGGCTTGCACAACCAGTAAGGTTTTTGGCCGCAACCGGTAGTAGAATGTGGCGGTTGCGCTGGTATCTTCGCGGTCGCGAAATTTGGTCCGCGGGCGATGGTTTTGGTACTGTAGATCCCGATAGCCGGCTTCGAACGATAGCCTTCCGCTCGCACCGCGTGCGCCATAGGTGTAACGCACGCTGGCCTCTGTTTGCTCGTATTCGTCCGGTTCGTTAAAGTTCGGTGCTAATGTGGGGTCGAATCCTTCCGTTAATCCAGTGCCCCTATCCTCATGCTCGGCCGCGAAGCTGGCGCGCGCGGTGACGTTGTTACGCAGGCTGAATTGCATATTCGCGTGAGCTTGAACTTTGTGATCGACGTAGTCATCGTCCTCGCTATCAAAATAGCTAGCGGATTCAGCGCTGTAGCCGAGTTCATACAGACTGTTGCCGAGTTCGAGTTGCGCACCGAGTGATGGAATTAGCACGGCGATTATCGAGTCGCGTTCGTCGTTAGCGCTCTCGAAGATATTGTCGTCGTAGTGTAATTCAGTACGCAGGGCCGGCATCAGCGTGGCGGATCCAAAGGGGATGCCTGTCGTTTCGTCTTGGGTACCTGCCTGCAGTTCGACACTGTACAACATGACCGCTGCGAAGCCGAGTTTTGCATATCGGGCGCCGGGCACGCTTAGCGCTCCTTGAGCGAATTTGGGCGGTGTAGATCTATAAAAGCTTTGATAAGCAACCCCTTCATTGCCCAAACTGCCGCCACGTACCGGCGCAGCCAGCATGGTTTGCCGCTCGTTGACGATATATGTGGCCGTGCGAATCGCTATTTAATTATCAGTCGGCCGGTTTGACCTGCTGCCACTTCGGCTAGCCGCTTGTGGTCGTTTATTTGTGCGGCCATTAATCCGAAATGTTAGAACAACATTGTTTATGATATTAATGAGTGAACAGCAAATGATCAACACTAGGTCGACTAAATTGTAAAAAAGGAACAAAAAATTCCTTATGTGGTAATAATTACAACCGTTATAGTAACCAACCGTTAGATCGACTAACGAAAAATAAAAACGTCAATAACAGCTTGAAAGAGGGGATATGCATTGGACGCTAGGGTAGCCGGCCCGATAGCCGGCAGAAAGCTGTATCGTTTGCACGATACCTTACTTAACCACACACAACTTCATCTCAGCATATTTTTCTCGGTCGTAATATTTTTAGGCCTTGCGTACTATTGGGTAGAGGGGCTGCGCGAGACCGACTACTTTTTGCTGGCTTCAATCAGCGGCCTGCTCATGTACATCGTCTACAGGTTCATGGGAGTGTACCGGCAATCTGAAGGCTATCTATTCGGCAGGGCCATGACCCGCTTTTATGGCTTGTGGATACTCGCCAAGGCTTGGCTGGTTGTTGTGCTGCTCGTCGTGTTGTATACGTTTTTCACTAAATCGTCGACAGACTTCTCCCGCGTCGTTATTGCCGGTTGGGCGGTGCTTGGCTACTTGTCGCAGCTAGGCATATATGTGGTGTCGTACTGGCTGGCACGCAAATACTTTCTCCATTTTTGTGACCCAATCAATACAGTGGTGGTGGGCTCAAACGCGCTTGCCGCGCATCTGGTTGACAAAATCAGTGGCAATCCTTGGTTGCCCGACAATATTGTCGGGGTCGTCGACGAAGATCAGGAATCACTGTCGGCGTGGTCGGATGTGTTGGCACCGGCAATGGGCGGCATCGACGCGTTGAGCAGGTTAATTAGTGAATATGGCGTACGGCGAATATATATTGCTCTGCCATTAAGCAAGTCAACGCAGGTTGAGAGCATCTATAGAATGTTGCAGTGGCAGAGCGTTGATATCATCTGGGCACCAGATATTTTTAGTCTCGACCTGGGCAACTACAGTCTCCGTGAAGTTGCAGGTGTGCCGCTGGTAACACTATCGGAGAGCCCGGCGGTGGCGCAGGGCCAGGCATTCACCAAGGCCGCTATGGACAAGACAATTGCCGGCATATTGCTATTGCTTTTGTCACCACTCATGTTGCTGACGGCTATCGCAGTCAAACTATCATCGCCAGGCCCAGTGTTGTTCAAGCAACAGCGCCACGGTTGGGACGGTCAAGTGATCGAGGTGTGGAAGTTTCGCTCGATGCGCGTACATGAAAAAAAAGAAGGCAAACTCGAATTAGCGCAGCGCGATGATCACCGCTTTACGCCGATAGGGCGCTTTATCCGGCGCATGAGCATTGACGAGCTGCCTCAACTGTTTAACGTGCTGCACGGCACAATGTCGTTGGTTGGTCCGCGGCCGCATGCGCTGGAAGTAAATCAGTTTTATGCCCAGCATATTCCATCGCTGATGTCTCGCCATCGAATCAAACCCGGCATTACCGGTCTTGCGCAAATTAATGGTTGGCGTGGCGGCGATGATTGCACGGTTGATACCCTCGACAAGATGCGCCCGCGCGTGGAGCACGATATTCGCTACATAAAGAACTATTCGTTGCTGCTCGATTTGAAAATATTACTGATCACACCATTTAAACTATTTTCAAAAAATATTTATTAGCAGGAGCGATGACTCGAGACTTCGGTTTGGTCGTGAGTGCAAAACCGCATCAGTGGTTGCAGTTTTGTTAAATTAGTTCAATTACCTCGCTGCACGGCCTTACTCGAGTTTAAAAACCATTCATGAACACCCTTAGCTCAGTGAACGTCACCCATTCAACCTCCGCAAGCAGCCGTCCCAGGGTGATACAAGTTGTAGAGTGTTTTGCCTACGGTACTGCAAAGTCGGTAAAGCAGTTGTCAGACTTTTTGAAGGCCGATTTCGACGTTGAAGTATTCTATTGCGATCGCGATGGCACCGAAGAAGAACTGAAAAATATTGATTCCGACATAAAATGGACGGCGCTCAGATCTACGGGGCCGCTTAGACACATTAATAATATTCGCCAAATCAGGTCTAAAATAGATGACCAGTGCCAGGCGGTCCATGGCCACAGCAGCTATGGCGGTATGTACGCGCGGTTGGCCTCACTCGGCAAACCGGTGCCGAATGTTTTCTTTTCACCGAGAGGTTACGCGTTTCTGCGTGAAGATATGTTTTGGGCAAAAAGAGCTGTATTTTTATTTACCGAGTTTGTCTTGTCTTTTTTCGGTACAACGGTATCTTGCGGGCCTTCGGAGTACAAAACGGGCGGTCAGTTCTCGCGGCGAATTGTCAATGTCAATAACTCCGTCGTTGTACAAGATGGCTGCGATATCGACGATAGCGGAGATTTTACCGTTCTTTCTATCGGGCGGATCGCTCCACAAAAGGGTTTCGATCTGTTCCTCAAAGTAGCCAGCCGCTTACCCGAAACGCGCTTTACCTGGGTAGGCTCTTGTGATGATGATTACTACGATAAAATTTTGGAGACAATGCATGGTTTACCACGCAACGTAGAAGTCATAGGCTATATGGACCAGCACCAATTATTTAACAAGATGAGGGAGCAGACCATCATCATGCACACCTCGCGCTGGGAGGGTTTATCCAGGGTGTTGCTGGAGGCTTTGGCCCTGGGTAAACCGCTGGTTACGTCGACTTTCGCCGCCAATCTGGATTGTCTACAGCCGGCGCCTAAACCGGTGGAGAAGGGCCGTTATGCGAACGGTTTTGCCTGCACAAGCGTAGACCAATATGTTAGCGCTATCCGTAAAATGAAAGCTGACAAAACAACGCTTGCTGCCATGGCGCAAGCTTCCTATGCTTTGGCTCGGAACGAGTTTGATGTTAGTGTAATTCGACAACAATGGCTGGATCTATATAAAAGATCTCGCTCAGCCTAAGCCATGCCCGGCCTATTAAACAGCAGCGGTAGATTCAAAATTGCCAGCTTATTTAAGCTGCTGATGACGATTGCCATGTTGCTAGCATTTATGCCAAGCCTGTTAAAACTTGGCGACTCAAGACTGAGTGTTTCCTACCTGTATACCATCTTTTGTTTCGCGGTGATGTTATTGGTTCTGCTGAGGAATAGGCAGTTGCTAATTTTCTATGTGCATCTGGCACAGCAAAACAAAATTCTTTTTTGCAGTGTGCTGGCGATGCTTCTGTTACATATTGCAAGTTATGCTTTTTACCCAGCATCTGGTTTGATGTCGCGCACGCTGATGGCACTTATCGTTTTCATCAACGCCTATTTGTATTTTGCTTTCCTGCTTTATCGCGATGATGACGATCTGCAAGCTTTCTACAAGGTAATTAACATCGGTCTAATTGCTAATTTTATCGTCATTCTACTCTATGCCAATGGTTATCAGTTCCTGCCCAACGTTGAGCTCTCTTATGACCGCCATGCCGGCTTGTTTTCACATCCAAACCAGTTGGCAATTGTTGTAAGTTCGATTTTTGTCTTTTATGTGGGTAGTTATTTTAACGATACCAAGCCGGTTAATCGTATTAAATCGCTTGTCATGTTTTTAGTCGCCGTGGTGGTATCGATTATGGCGGGTTCTAAGACCAATATTCTGATTTCCGGTGTTATTTTAATTGTCTACTTACTGTGGTCTGTATCACGAAAAAATGCGCTGATAGTGCTGCTAAGTATTGTTGTGCTTACTTTACTGCTGGGATTTGCAGGATCCTCAGATTTAGTACTGAAATTGAATCCCCGGCTGTTTAGCGTAGTTGCCGAGTTGTCGTTGGACAACGTCATGCAGTATCGAACCGTAGAATCCAGAATGGTCCTGTGGGATTACTCCTGGAACACAGGTATGGCCTACCCTTATATCGGAGAAGGGTGGGGCAGCAGCATATTTGGAAAGGTGGAACATAGTCATAATTTCTTTATGGATTATCTGCGCCTGTTCGGGCCACTAGGCTTGCTCTCAGTCGGCTTATTCATAGTCTCTTTACTTGCGCTTTTGTCGCGCGGTAAGCTGGTTACGCAACACCAACATCATCTGCTTAAGGCCTGCAAACTTTCTGTTCTCGCTTACTTGTTGGCGAATATGATGAGCGATTCTATGGGTCCGCAGACAGCATTTTTTCTGGCGTTTTTTGTGGCTTATTTATCGGCTATTCCAGGTAGAGTCTATACCTTTAATCCGGGAAGTGTTTACGCCGCCAGACAGGTTTCGATGCCATAGTCGGCTGGATCACCAGGTTGTTGCAAAAAATGTGATTCGGTAGGAGTTAAAGCCTCGGCAGCTATTGCCGAATCAAGCCAGTAAATCTATAGTGCGAGGCTTCGGGCGCCGCAGGCGCCGCAAGGCGCGCGGGCCGAAAATGGATCAAACACTGTTACAGCAGGGCGTACAACTCATGCTATTCGGCATGGGCACTGTTTTTATTTTTCTCGTTGTGCTCATTGCCTGTACCAGCCTGATGTCGAGCACGGTGTTGCGTTTTGCGCCCGAACATTCTCGGCTTCCCGCGACCGGCGATGCGTCACCACAAAGCAACGGTACGCATAATCCACATCGTGCCCGCTTGATCGCTGCGATCAGCGCGGCCGTGCACCAGCATCGTGCGCGAAGACGCGATTAACCCTCCGTTAACCTGACGAACTAAGCCATATGACTAACAACAAGCCGCTGGGAATTACCGATGTTGTGCTGCGCGACGGACACCAATCACTATTGGCGACGCGTATGCGGCTGGACGATATGTTGCCTATCGCTGCCAAACTTGACCAGGTTGGTTTTTGGTCTCTGGAAACCTGGGGTGGTGCCACCTTCGATGCCTGCATTCGTTACCTCGGCGAAGACCCCTGGGAGCGAATTCGAGAGCTAAAAAAAGCTATGCCTAATACCCCGCAGCAAATGTTGCTACGGGGGCAAAATATTCTCGGTTATCGCCACTACGCCGACGATGTGGTGCGCAAATTCGTCGAGCGCGCGGCGGTCAACGGGGTGGATGTGTTTCGCGTATTCGACGCCATGAACGACGCGCGTAATTTGCAAACCGCGATACAAGCTGTGGTAACGGAGGGCAAGCACGCGCAGGGTACGATTTCCTATACCGTAAGCCCGGTACATACGCTAGATAAGTGGGTCGATCTCGCGAAGGAGATTGAAGATCAGGGTGCGCACAGCATCGCCATCAAGGACATGGCCGGCCTGCTCAAACCGTATGTCGCGTTTGAATTGGTGTCGCGACTTAAGGCGGCACTGGATATTCCCATTCATATGCAATGCCATGCTACCACCGGCATGTCCACCGCTTCCATTCTAAAAGCGGTGGAGGCCGGTATCGACAATGTCGATACGTCGATCTCTTCAATGAGCATGACCTACGGTCATTCACCTACCGAGTCGGTGGTGGCGATACTGGCCGACACCGAACGCGACACTGGGTTGGATATCAATCTGTTGGAAGAAATCGCCGCCTACTTTCGCGAGGTGCGCAAAAAGTATGCGCAGTTTGAAGGCGCGTTAAGAGGCGTTGATTCTAGAATACTGGTGGCGCAGGTGCCTGGCGGCATGTTAACCAACATGGAGAATCAGCTGCGCGAACAACAAGCCGGCGACAAGCTCGATGAAGTGCTGGCGGAGATTCCGCGCGTGCGAAAAGAACTGGGTTATATTCCGCTGGTCACCCCGACATCGCAAATTGTAGGCACGCAAGCCGTGCTCAACATACTCACGGGCGAGCGCTACAAATCGATTAGTAAGGAAACCACGGGTGTTTTAAAAGGTGAATACGGCGCGACTCCCGCGCCTGTTGATGGTGAGTTGCAAGCCCGCGTGCTAGATGGCGGCGAGCCTATTCTCTGCCGTCCAGCCGATCTGTTAGCGCCGGAAATGAATACACTGGAAGAAGAACTCGAACAGCTAGCGCAAAGTAAGCAAATTGCACTCGCGGAAAACAAAATCGACGATGTGTTGACCTACGCGTTGTTTCACCAGATAGGACTTAAGTTCCTCGAAAACCGCGGTGATGCCTCGGCCTTCGAAGCGCCCCCGCAAGCACGGCAGCAGCCTGTGTTGGCGGAACAAGCGGCCGGGGGTGACAAGAGTAGCGTCACCAGCGGTGCTGCGGTTTACAGCGTTACCGTTGCCGGCGAAAAGTTCGTCGTCCAGGTGGAAGAAGGCGGCGAAGTTAGCGCCGTGCAGCCTGCCGCCGCACCCACCGCAGCTGCCGCACCCATGGCGCCGGACGGAGAGCCGCTGGTGTCACCATTGGCGGGTAATATCTTCAAGATCAATGTAAAGCCTGGCCAGGCCGTGCACGCAGGCGATGTGGTGATCATCCTGGAAGCGATGAAGATGGAAACGGCAGTCAGCGCACCACACGATGGTACTGTTAGTGCCATAAAAGTGCGGGAAGGTGATGCGGTCTCGGTGGGCGATGTTCTGCTGAGTTTCGGCTAGTGGAAGCGCTCGTCGGGCTATGGGCCGACTCTGGCATCAGCCAGCTGCAAGCCGGGCAGGTATTTATGCTTGTTGTCGGTATGCTGTTGCTATACTTGGCGATCAGGCGCGGTTTTGAGCCGTTGCTGCTGTTACCTATTGGTTTTGGCACTATTCTAGTCAACATCCCGGGCGCGGGTTTTAGCGCGGCGCCGGTATATGATGCGCTTGGCCATCTGGCTTCACCCGGCGGTATTTTGTATTACATCTACCACGTTGGCATAGAGACCGGCATGTTTCCGCTGATTATATTTATGGGCGTGGGCGCGTTAACCGATTTCGGCCCGTTACTGGCCAACCCGAAAACCTTGTTGCTCGGCGCGGCTGCGCAGTTTGGTATCTTTTTCACCGTCATCGGTGCCGTGTTGCTTGGCACGTTCAATATCATTGACTTCTCCATTGCCGATGCAGCGGCAATCGGTATCATCGGTGGCGCCGACGGGCCGACGGCAATTTTTGTGGCGAGCAAATTGGCGCCCGATTTGCTTGGCGCGATAGCGGTGGCGGCCTATTCGTATATGGCGATGGTGCCAATCATTCAACCGCCCATCATGCGCGCGCTCACCACCGAGGCAGAGCGGCAGATTCAAATGCAGCAACTACGCCCGGTGGCGGCTGCTGAACGGGTTTTATTTCCGTTGCTGTTGCTGTTGCTAGTTGCGTTATTCCTGCCTACCGCCGCGCCGCTGCTGGGCATGTTTTGCCTGGGCAATTTGATGCGCGAATCCGGTGTCGTCGAGCGGTTGGCAGATACCACGCAAAACGCGCTGATCAACATAGTGACTATATTTCTCGGCTTGGGCGTGGGCTCAAAGCTCAATGCCGAACAGTTTTTAGAAGTGAAGACACTGGGTATTCTGTTGTTAGGCGTGGTGGCGTTCGCCATAGGCACTGCCAGCGGTGTGTTGATGGCGAAACTCATGAATGTGGTTAGCAAGCACAAGGTTAACCCACTGATTGGCGCCGCTGGCGTGTCGGCAGTGCCAATGGCCGCGAGGGTGGCCAATAAGGTAGGGTTGGAAGCAAACCCACATAATTTTTTGCTTATGCATGCGATGGGTCCCAATGTCGCTGGCGTACTCGGCTCGGCCGTTGCCGCCGGTGTTATGTTGAGCGTCGTTGGCAACTAATACTCCTTCAAGTTCAAGCTGAATACGGCATTGTCACCTTGAAGGAGTACCAGAAGTAAAAAAAGGAATTGATTATCGGTTAGCCTGTCAGACTAACTTTCTCCTTACTCCTGACGTACTCTTAAAGTACATGCTACCGAAGGCTCGCTAAGCTGCTAGAATGTAGACGTAAATTCGCTGCCAGCAAAAGCCTGCTGAACAAAATACATACACTATATGACCGTTTTGTCTAAATTAGCGACAGTAGAAGACTCGCTCGCACCTTACATTGAGCGCCTGACTATATTTTGGCAGCGGCTGCCGCAGGAGCGACTCCGCATGGTGTTGTGCGCGCTGTTGCTGCTTTGGCTGATGCTGAGCGCTGTACAATTGTTGTGGACGGTGTTGGGCAAGTCCGATCCCAGCCTGCCGCCGGCTGATATCGTGCTTGGTCAGAGCAACCCGCAGCAGGCCGCGCGGGATTCCTCCGTGGACATTGACATGGAGAGAGTACGCAGTTGGCAGTTGTTTGGTAGCTCAGATATAGCACCCGCCGAAGAGGAAGTCGTGGCACCCGAAGCGCAACTCAGCGCGGCGGAAAGCAACGCCGAGCAAACGCGGCTGCAAATCAAGCTGCAAGGTGTTATTCAAACCAATGACGAATCTGCCGGGCGCGCCATTATCAGCTATCAAGGCAAGCAGGATCACTATGCGGTTGGCGATGAACTGCCGGTGTCTAATCAGGTAGTGCTGCGGCGCTTGCTACCCGATCGTGTGTTAATCGCTAACCGTGGCAAAATCGAGGCACTATACCTGTTTGACAAAAGCGCCAGTTCCGCCTCGCCTGTGCAAAGCGCTCGGGTTGCCCGGGCGAAGCCAGCCGTGAGAGCGCAGCGTGTCAGGGGTACTGACCTGCGCCAGCGTTTGCTAAGCAACCCCTCGTCTTTGATGGAGTTGGTGCGTATTTCCGAAGCGCGAAAGAACGGTGAAATTGTGGGTTATAAAGTACGGCCCGGCAAGGACAAATCGCGCTTCCAATCCATGGGATTTGAAAACAATGATGTTGTGACCTCAATCAACGGCATCACGCTGGACAATCCCAGCAGCGCACTACAGGTATTTCAGATGATGCGCACCGCCAAGGAAGCTACGTTCGAATTGCAACGTGCCGGCGAGCCGGTCAGTCTGGTCGTAAATCTTGATGAGCCGATCGAAGATGAGGAAGAGGCTGAACAATAATCAATCGCGCGAGTCTATTCAATACTCAAGACTGGCAAAGACTAATCGCAGTGTCGAAATTAAGGAACACTCAGTGCAACAACAAAACGAAGTGACGCATTACCTTTATCAAACCTGCGTAAGTTTGATGCTGTCGCTATGCCTAGTCTGCGGTGTAAATGCTAAAGAGTATACGATCAACTTTAACGACGCCGACATCAGCGAACTGATCAAGTTTGTGGCCGACGCGACCGGCCAGACCATTATCATCGATCCACAAGTCAAAGGTAAGGTTAAGGTTATTTCCTCGAAAGCAGTGAACGAGGAGGAGCTTAACGATTTATTCTTGTCGATTCTCAACGCCAGTGGCTTTGCGGCGGTTAAGTCCGGTAATGTGCTGCGGGTTGTGCAACGCAAAGACGCGCGCTCATCGCCGGTGCCGACGTCGGGTGGTAAAGGTGGGCAGATCGTCACGCATGTGATTCAGCTACGTAATATAGCCGCCGCCAAGCTCATCCCTATATTAAGGCCGCTGGTGCCCCAACAAGCGCATATGGCTGCCTATGCGCCAAGCAACGCCATCATCATCTCTGATAGCGCGGCCAACATCGGCCGCATTCGCGACGTGATTCGACAGATCGACCGTTCCGCCAGCTCCGGCACGTCCATCGTTGAGCTGCAACATGCATCCGCGGAAGAGGTGGTGAGGCTGCTGGAAACTCTGGAAAAAGCCGAAGCAGGCAAGGAAGGCGGGCAGGTTCGCGTGAGGCTGGTTCCCGATAGCCGCACCAACAGCATTCTAATCACCGGCGAAGACACCGAAAGGAAACGCGTGCGTTCGCTGATCGAGCATTTGGACGCACCGCTGGAGCAAAGCGGCAATGCACGGGTTATTTATTTGAACTACGCCGATGCGGTCGCCTTGGCCGAAACGCTGAATCGCGTGGTACAGAACGTATCCAAACTCGATGGCAAGAAAAAAGGCGGCAACGTGCCTGCCGCCGCCAGCACCGCAAATATTGAAGCCGACGAAGCGACCAACTCACTGATTATCACCGCCGATGCAGCCATTATGCAGAATCTGGAGTCCATTATTAAGCGGTTGGATATCCGCCGCCCGCAGGTGCTGGTGGAGGCGATTATTGTTGAACTCGAGGCGATCGATAATAAGGATTTTGGCATTGAGTGGCTATTTTCCGATGAAAGTGGTGTGTACGGTAGTTCCTCTGATGGGGATGGCACGTTGACGAATATCGCTGGTGCTGCATTGCGAAGTGAAGCAAGTAGGACCGAAATAATACGTGACGCCGATGGACGTCCCGTTGACGTAGTGACTACTGAAACTGAAGATGACTCCAACCTGGCAAATCTGGCCGGCGCCCTGGCAGGCAATGTCGGTCAAGTGCTGGGGGTTGGCAATCTTAAGGAAAACGGCCTCAGTTTCACCGTGTTGATCAATGCGCTGCAGGAAGATACCGAAGCCAATATTTTGTCCACGCCGAGTTTGCTCACCTTGGACAATAGTGTCGCTTCCATTTCAGTCGGTCAGAACGTGCCGTTCCTGACCGGCAGTTTTACTAACGCCTCTGGCGGCGACGGCGCGACCAATCCGTTCCAGACCATCGAACGGCAAAACGTCGGAATCACACTCAACGTCACGCCACAGATCAACGAGGGCGATTCGGTGATACTGGAAATCGAGCAAGAGGTGTCCAGCCTTACCGGCGCGGTGGCATCGGATATTATTACCAATGAACGCACCATCTCGGCCACGGTTTTGGCAAAAGACAACGAAATTATCGTACTCGGCGGCCTAATTAAAGACGAGGTGCAGGAATCGGTGCGTAAAGTGCCGGTGCTCGGCGACATACCCGTCATTGGAAGTTTGTTTCGCTCGGAAGGCACCTCGGTTAACAAGACCAATCTATACGTATTTATACGGCCCAGAATTATCCGCGATTCGGCCACCATGAGCGGCGCCACCGCGGAAAAATACAAATATATCCGCACCCAGCAACTGAACAAGCGATTACGCGGTGTCAATCTGGTGCCAAATAAGAATCTGCCGCTTTTACCTGAATGGGAGGAGCAGATGCAACGCTTGCGGGACAACGAAGCGGCGCCGATAGAGGCTCCAATAGAGGAAGCCCCTCAGCAACCAGAGCAGCAACCAAGGTAGGTGCAAACAATGACTAACGTTGTTTCTCTGGACACCGCTCAACTCGATACCGATGCGACGGTGGAGGTCGCGCAGCCGGCCGAAAAGACCTTACCATTTGCCTACGCGAGCCAAATGGGAGTGTTGCTGGAACATATTGATGGCATGCCGACTTTGCACTATCTACCCAGCATCAGCCTGGACACGCTGGCCGAGGTGCAGCGTTTCCTAAGTTGCGAATTTCGCAACCAGCCGATCAGCGAGGCCGCATTTAAAGACAAGCTCACTCAGCTATATCAGCGCTCGAAAAATGAAGCCATTCAAATGGCGGAAAATCTCGATGCCGATTTAGACCTTATTCGCCTCGCCGACGAAATCCCAACCACTAGCGACTTGATGGACGCCGAGCAAGACGCGCCGGTGATACGTCTGATTAACGCACTGCTCTCGCAGGCGATTCGTGAGCAGGCTTCCGATATTCATATCGAAACCTTCGAAGACAATTTGATTGTGCGTTTTCGTGTGGACGGTGTGCTGCAGGAAGTTTTATCGCCGCGCCGCGCCCTGGCACCTTTGTTAGTATCGCGCTTGAAGGTCATGGCGAAATTGGATATTGCCGAAAAGCGCGTGCCTCAGGATGGTCGTATCTCGGTCAAGATTGCCGGCCACGCGGTGGATATTCGCGTGTCGACCATTCCCTCGGTGCACGGTGAACGTGTCGTACTCCGACTGTTAGACAAACAAGCCGGCCAGCTGGAGCTGGCTCAATTGCGTATGAGTCAAAGCGTTAGAGAAAATTTCGAAACCGCCTTACGGCAACCGCATGGCGTGATACTGGTTACCGGGCCAACCGGTTCGGGTAAAACTACGACCTTGTATGCCGGCTTGACCCATATCAACGACTCCAGCCGCAATATTCTTACGATAGAAGACCCTATCGAGTACATGCTGCGCGGCATTGGCCAAACGCAGGTTAACGCAAAGGCTAAAATGACTTTTGCGCGCGGTCTCAGGGCCATTTTGCGCCAGGACCCAGACGTAGTGATGGTGGGCGAAATACGCGACATCGAAACCGCCGAAATCGCGGTGCAGGCCAGTTTGACCGGCCACCTGGTGTTGTCGACCCTGCACACCAATACCGCGATTGGCGCGATCACGCGTTTGCACGATATGGGTGTTGAACCGTTCCTGTTATCTTCCAGTCTGGTCGCGGTTATGGCGCAGCGACTGGTGCGCATTCTGTGCGATGAATGCAAACAGCCCTACCAGGCCGAAGGGGCAACGCTGGAATTGCTTGACCTAGAAGACGGCGCAGCGGAAATCTACAAATCTAGCGGCTGCAAGGCGTGCAACAATTCGGGTTATCGCGGCCGTACCGGTATCTACGAACTCATTTTAGTCGACGATCAACTGCGCAATCTGATCCATGAGGGTGCCGCCGAGCAGGAGTTGACCCGCTACGCCCGGCATCACAGTCAAGGTATTGCCGAGCATGGCCGCGAGCGTGTTCTTGCCGGCGAGACCTCTATCGAAGAGGTAATGCGCGTTACCAGCGCAAGTTAAATTATGCCCGCTTTCAGTTATCAGGCGCTGGACGGCGATGGCCGCAAAGTTCGCGGTATGCTCGAGGGTGACTCTTTAAGGCATATTCGCAGCCAACTGCGCGACAAAAACCTGAAACCCATCGCTGTCGAAGCAGCCAAGTCGGCCGAAGGCGCGCGGGGTGGCATGCCCTTGCTGCGCAGCAAGCGTATTCGTTTCGGTGAGTTAGTGTTGCTGACGCGTCATTTGGCAACCCTGATTCAATCGCATTTACCAATCGATGAGTCTTTAAAGGCGGCGGCGCTGCAAAGCCGGCGCTCGCGGGTCGAAGGCATGTTGTTGGACGTGCGTTCCCGAGTCACCGAGGGCCATACGCTGGCCTACGCACTCGGTGAATTTCCGCAGGTATTTAA
>JBPCXM010000708.1:0-18189 GCA_051008535.1 Pseudomonadales bacterium
CCCAGAATAATAAGTTTGTGATGCGCCATAAGTGAGTAAAAAAACCGTTTGCGTTGCAGTGAATAGGACTACATATGGTATCGGAATCCCGTGCTGGCGGCAAAACACACAAGTCTAAATAATAGAATGGCGACCATACAGGAAATAACGAAAATGCTATGATTCGCCGCTACAAAGAACGCACAGATATTCTATGAAGACAGCAAACACCGTGAAATCATCAAACCCGGTAAATCATCATTGGGTCAGGGAGGGCACCCTGATTGCACTGTTGGCTATTTCCGCTTATTTGCTGTTGTCGCTAGTCACCTATAACGCCGGCGATCCGGGCTGGTCCGGTACCGGCAGTACCGAGCAGGCGCGCAATGCTGTCGGCATTACCGGCGCCTGGGTTGCGGACGTTTTGTTTTCGTTGTTTGGCGTGATGGCCTACCTGTTCCCCGTTATGTTGCTGCTACGCTGCTGGTTGTTGTTTCGCGAGCAAGAGCCTGAGTTTCTGTTTGATTGGGTGACGCTAGCAATTCGCATTATCGGTTTCATTTTGGTGATGGTCAGTGCTACCAGCCTGGTGGCACTCAATGCGCAGCACAGTAGCATTCTGCCGTTTGGGCAGGGCGGCATGCTCGGGCGCGCTTTAGCCGATGTGTCATTGGGCGCATTTAATTTGATCGGTAGCCGCTTGCTGTTGTTGGCTATCGGCCTGTTTGGTATGACGATATTTGCGGATATTTCCTGGCTGCGAGTGATGGATAACCTCGGTGAGTGGGTGATAAAAACATCTACTAATAGTGCGACATTTATGCGCGAAAAATGGCTGCGTTACGATCAGGAGAAGCAAGCCAGGATAAAACAAAAACAACGCCACGAAGCCGTAGCCAAACAGGCCAAGGTCAGCAAAAAACGTCCCCCACCGAAAATTGAAGCAACACCAAAAAAGCCACCTACCGGCGATCGCATCCATAAAGAAAAGCAAGGCCGTTTATTCGATGCCCCAGTGACCGGCGAATTACCGCCACTCAGCCTGTTGGATGAGCCGGAAAGAGACAGCAGCAAAGGATATTCGAAAGAGGCATTGGAAGCCTTATCGCGCCTTTTGGAATTGAAGCTGAAAGACTTCAACGTGATTGCCGAAGTGGTCGCGGTTTATCCCGGCCCAGTGATTACCCGTTTCGAAATTCAACCAGCACCAGGTACCAAGGTGAGTCGCATCAGTAATCTTGCCAAAGACCTGGCGCGCTCTTTGGCGGTCGTCAGCGTACGGGTAGTGGAGGTTATACCCGGCAAATCGGTAATCGGTATCGAGATCCCCAATGAGGATCGCGAAATCGTTTATCTGGGTGAGGTATTGGCGTCCAAGGCCTATGAGCAGTCGCACTCAATGCTGAGTCTGGCGCTAGGCCACGATATCTCCGGCGAACCGATTGTAGTCGACCTTGGAAAAATGCCACATTTATTGGTTGCCGGTACAACCGGCGCCGGTAAATCGGTGGGGGTCAATGCCATGCTGTTGAGCCTGTTATACAAGGCGCCGCCGTCGAAAGTGCGTTTGATTATGATCGACCCCAAGATGTTGGAATTGTCGGTGTACGACGGTATTCCACACTTACTGACGCCGGTCATTACCGATATGAAAGACGCATCTAACGGCTTGCGCTGGTGCGTCGCCGAAATGGAGAGGCGCTATAAGTTAATGTCAGCGATGGGAGTACGTAACCTCGCAGGCTTCAACAAAAAGGTGAAGGAAGCCGCTGCCAACGGCCATCCCATAGCCGATCCATTGTGGCAAAGCGATGAACTCGATTTGCAAGCAAAAGCCCCAAATTTGGAGACCTTGCCTTTTATCGTGGTAGTGGTTGATGAATTTGCCGATATGATGATGATTGTCGGTAAAAAGGTCGAACAATTAATTGCGCGCATAGCCCAGAAAGCGCGAGCCGCGGGTATTCATCTTATTCTCGCCACGCAACGTCCCTCTGTCGATGTCATCACCGGCTTGATCAAGGCCAATATACCGACTCGAATTTCGTTTCAGGTATCGTCCAAGATTGACTCGCGCACTATTCTCGATCAGGGCGGCAGTGAACAGTTATTGGGTCATGGTGACATGTTGTATTTACCACCCGGTAGCGGCGTGCCGATCCGTGTGCACGGCGCCTTTGTAGCAGACGAGGAAGTGCATCGGGTAGTGGACAATTGGAAAAAACGCGGCGAGCCAAACTATATCGACGGCCTGCTAGATGACAGCGGCAGCGGAACAGATTTGCTACCAGGCATGTCTAATGGAGAGTCGGACGAAGACTCCGATGAGTTATACGACGAAGCTGTATATTTTGTGACCGACAGCCGCAAGGCGTCGATATCGGCTGTACAACGCAAACTGCGCATTGGTTATAACCGCGCCGCTAGGATGATCGAAATGATGGAAGCCGCTGGCGTGGTGTCCGAAATGGGCAGCAACGGTAGCCGTGAAGTCATTGCACCGCCCCCACCGAAAGATTAGTGCCTGTTGACGATGAAACAACTTTTAACCGCTTGTAGCTTACTTATCGCCACGTTGAACAATGTATACGCCGAAGATGCCACAATGGCACTGCGCGACAAACTGAAGGCCATGGATAGCTTCTCAGCTAACTTTCAACAGACTTTGTACGATGAAGCCGATCAAGAATTGCAGCAAAGCCAGGGCGCCGCCAAACTCAAGCGTCCAGGGCACTTGTATTGGTCGACGCAAAGCCCTTACGAAAACTTGATGATCGCGGACAATAAAACATTATGGCGCTACGATATTGATCTTGAGCAGGTGACCCAACAGCCACTGGACAAAAACCTCAGCCAAACACCAGCGTTGTTGCTGAGCGGAGAGGTGGCGAATATAGACAAGAACTTCGTGGTACGCAGAACAGAGCAGGGCGAGGACCAAACAACGTTTATTCTCGAACCCAAGCGTGCCGATAGTTTGCTAAGGCAACTGAGTCTCACCTTCAAAGCCGATGCGATTAGCAGCATGCGCATTGTTGACGATTTGCAACAACGTACCGATATTGAATTTTCCGATGTTGTCGTCAATGCTGAAATTGACGCAGATGTGTTCAAATTTGAAGTGCCGCCCGGTGTTGATCTGCTGACGAATGAATAGCACCGAACCGCTGGCTGCTGCGTTACGGCCCCATACACTGGAAGGGTTTATTGGGCAGGAGCATATCCTCGGCGCCGGCCAGCCACTGCGTCACGCAATTGAAAATCAACAGCTGCACTCCATGTTGTTATGGGGGCCGCCCGGCGTCGGTAAGACGACTTTGGCGCACCTGATTGCCAACCACAGCCAGGCCGAGTTGGAAGCTGTTTCGGCTGTTCTTGCCGGTGTAAAAGACATCCGCGCCGCTGTCGAGCGGGCCCGTCAGCGGCGCGAGATAAATGGTCAGGCAACGATATTATTCGTTGACGAAGTGCACCGCTTTAACAAAGCCCAACAGGATGCGTTTTTGCCTTTTGTCGAAGACGGTACTGTTGTGTTTATCGGCGCGACCACTGAGAACCCGTCTTTTGAATTAAACAATGCATTGTTGTCTCGCACGCGACTATATGTGCTAAAGCCACTCACCGAACACCACCTGACCGCTATCTTGCACAACGCTCTGAGCGTGCACAAGCAAGCGGTTGTTTTAAATGACAGCGTGTTAGACGGCCTTGCGTTGGCAGCAGACGGCGACGCCAGACGCGCGTTAAATTTACTGGAACTGTTGTTGCAATTGGCCGAGGACGATGCCAACGGCAACAATACAATTAACGAATCGCATTTACAGGTTGTATTGCAAGAAAGCTGGCGTCGCTTCGACAAGGGCGGTGACCAGTTTTATGAGCAAATCTCAGCCTTACACAAAGCAGTGCGCGGTAGCTCACCGGATGCGGCCCTATACTGGTTTGGGAGAATGATAGACGGCGGCTGCGATCCGCTGTACATCGCCCGTCGCGTACTGCGCATGGCCAGCGAAGACATTGGCAACGCTGACCCACGCGCGCTGCGCATCGCTCTTGATGCCTGGCAAGTCTATGAGCGGCTCGGCAGCCCCGAGGGTGAATTAGCCATCGCGCAAGCAGTTGCCTTTCTTGCCTGTGCGGCCAAGAGTAATGCGGTCTATTCCGCTTATAATGCGGTGATGGCAGAGATCAAGCAATCCCCGGCGCATCCGGTACCAGTACATTTACGCAACGCACCAACCAACCTGCATAAGTCTTTGGGTTATGGAGCCGAATATCGTTATGCACACGACGAAAGCGACGGCTTTGCCGCCGGAGAAAATTATTTGCCGGAACCGCTGCAAGAAAAATCATGGTATCAGCCGGTTGACCGCGGTATGGAGAGCAAAATAAAACAAAAGTTGGACCACTTACACACCTTGAACCAGCAAAGCGACAAACAACGTTACGGCGGCTAGTGTCCTGTGATAAATCAGTTACTTTTTATTGCCATTGGCGGCGCAGCGGGTGCCATGGCGCGTTTCTGGGTCGCCAATACCTTTGATGGCTTGCACGCTGGCGGCTTTCCTTTTGCCACCTTGGGCGTCAATGCGCTAGGCTCGTTTTTTATCGGTATTTTATACGTACTTATAACCGAGCGCATGCACTTACACAGCGATTTGCGTTACGTGCTAATGGTCGGCTTTCTAGGCGCGTTTACCACATTCTCAACATTTTCCATTGAGTCGGTGGTATTACTAGAGCAGGGCTATATTACTCAGGCTGTGACTTATATCATTGCCAGCGTTCTACTGTGTTTGCTCGCCTGCTGGAGCGCCATTTTGTTAACTCGTCTTGTTTAAGGAGCTCCAATGCTAGACGCCAAGATTATTCGCAGTGATCCACAGCAAGTTGCCTCCGATCTGGCGCGGCGTGGCTATCAATTTGATTCTAACGCTTTTACCAAGCTGGACGGCGAACGCAAGCAGTTTGATGTTGGCTTGCAAGAACTGCAGGCCCAGCGCAACCAGGCGTCTAAAAAAGTCGGTGCATTGATCAAGGAGGGTCGTAGCGTTGACGAAGCCAAAGCCGAAGTGCAACAAACCCTGGACAAGATCGACTCTCAGTTAAACAACTTGAAGCAGTCGCAAGCGGAAGCACAACGGCAACTCGATCAGTTGTTATTGAACATGCCCAACATTCCGGCAGACGATGTGCCAGAGGGTGAGGATGAAAACGCCAACCTTGAAATCAGCCGCTGGGGCGAGCCGTCCACATTCGATTTCGACGTTAACGATCATGTCGCTATCGGCGAGTCGCTGCGGCAACTGGATTTCGAAAGCGCCAGCAAAATTACTGGTTCGCGTTTTGTGTTGATGCGCGGTGAGATTGCAAGACTGCATCGAGCGCTGATTCAGTTCATGTTGGATATTCATCGCCGCGAGCATGGCTATGAAGAAATCTACGTGCCATTTATCGTGAATCGCGATTCGATGACCGGCACAGGTCAACTGCCGAAGTTTGCCGCTGATAGCTTCAAGCTGGAACTAGATCAGGAACAGGATTACTACTTGATACCGACAGCTGAAGTGCCTGTCACCAATTTGCTGCGTGATGTGATTGTCGACGCCGACAATGCGCTGGGTCTCAACAAGCTGCCGCTCAAGTTCGTGTGTCACTCGCCATGTTTTCGCAGCGAGGCGGGCAGCTATGGACGCGACACCCGCGGCATGATTCGCCAACATCAGTTTGAGAAAGTGGAACTAGTACAAATTGTTCGGCCTCAGGATTCTGTACAGGCGCACGAAGATTTAACCCAACACGCGGAAAATATTTTGCAGCGCCTTGAGTTACCGTATCGCAAAGTAAGCTTATGTGGCGGCGATCTCGGCTTTGCGGCACGTAAAACCTACGATTTAGAAGTGTGGCTACCGGCACAAAACTGCTACCGCGAGATTTCTTCGTGCAGTAATTTTAGTGATTTTCAGGCACGTCGTATGCAAGCGCGTTGGCGCAATCCAGAAACCGGCAAGCCCGAATTGGTTCACACCTTGAACGGATCGGGGTTGGCGATTGGCCGAACCTTGGTCGCAGTGTTAGAAAATTATCAAAATGCCGATGGCAGTGTCACGGTGCCGCACGCACTGCAAAATTATCTGGATGGACTCGATAGAATTAATGTCTAATGCGTTACCTACCGATATTTATCGACTTGCTGGGCAAGCCTTGCCTCATCGTTGGCGGTGGTACGATGGCGTTGCGCAAAGCAGAGATGCTGAGTCGAGCTGGTGCCAAGCTGCACATTGTTGCCCCAAAAATCAACGACGAACTAGCCACACTGGTCTCCCAAAGTGAAGGAGAAGTTTATCTGCGCGGCTATCAACAAGGCGACTTGAACGACAAAACGCTGGCCATTGCCGCCACCGATGATGTTGCTTTAAATGAGCAGCTTGCGATCGATGCGAGACACGCTAATATTCCAGTCAACATCGTTGATCAACCAGATTTGTGTACATTTGTCATGCCGTCGGTTGTCGATCGTTCTCCTATTGTGGTTGCGATTTCTAGCGCTGGCACCGCGCCGGTATTGGCGCGCTTGCTGCGTGCGCGTTTGGAAACGCTGATTCCAGCTCGTTATGGCGATTTAGCCAAGCTAGCGGGAAGCTTTCGTGCGCGGGTCAAACAGAACATCACATCGGCGAGTCAACGCTTGCGTTTTTGGGAAAATGTACTGCAAGGCCCGATTGCTGAGCTGGTCATGGCCGGTCGCCAGCGACAAGCGAAAGATATGTTATCCCAAGTATTGCGCGATGGCGTGACCGACAACGGCGGCGAAGTTTACCTGGTGGGGGCCGGTCCCGGCGATCCCGATTTATTGACTTTTCGCGCGCTACGCTTGATGCAACAAGCCGATATTGTACTGTACGACCGGTTGGTTTCTCCCGCCATTCTCGATCTGGTTCGTCGTGATGCTGAGCGCGTCTATGTGGGCAAGGCACGCGCCGACCACGCCGTACCACAGCCCGATATCAACAAACTGTTAGTTCAGCATGCTCGCCAGGGTAAACGCGTATTGCGACTAAAAGGGGGCGACCCTTTTATATTCGGTCGTGGCGGTGAGGAGATTGAAACACTGGCAGAGCAGGGCGTTACTTTTCAAGTGGTGCCTGGAATTACCGCCGCCTCGGGCTGCGCAAGTTATGCCGGTATTCCTCTAACGCACCGCGATTATGCGCATTCAGTGCGATTTCTCACAGGGCATCTTAGGGACGGCACTTTGGATTTACCGTGGCAAGATCTTGTCGAAACACGGCAAACCTTAGTGTTTTACATGGGGCTAATCGGTCTGCCGGAAATTTGTCGGCAGTTGATTGCGAACGGCCGTAGCGCGAACACACCAATAGCTTTGGTGCAGCAGGGCACGTATACATCACAACGTGTCATTGTCGGCAAGTTAGACAATATGGCACAAAAAGTCGCCGCTCAAGAAGTGCACGCGCCAACGATCATCATTGTTGGCGAAGTGGTTAAATTACAACCGAAGCTTGCGTGGTTTAATAGCGACTAGTTTTTTGAGCTGATGTACTGAACTCTAAGCGGCAGGTAAAGTCTTATTCGCAACGGTCGATAAAGTGAGAGAACCTTTACATTAATAGGCACCCACAATGATCAATATACCCGGCAATCGCCCTGTTCGTCGCCCTGTTGAGAACAATCGGGTGAAGCAAAAAGAGCGGATCGAGGCTAGTGATAAAACGGCAACTGAGAAGAAGCCGGCGCAGGGACCAGTTCCGGTAGAGCGACGGCGCAACCCTGATCGCCGCCAAAGCCAATCTCCAACGTCGGTCGAACTGCGCTCGCGTCGTGACCGGCGCCGCGCAAGCCGCATAGATATCGACGTCTAGCTACAATTCAACTCCAGTCGCACTAGCGCATCTAACAAAATGTTAGAATAATCCCTCAATTCTTTTCAAGCAAACAGGTTAGAAGATGGCAGAGTACGACTATGATTTGTTCGTAATTGGCGCTGGCTCGGGTGGCGTGCGCGCAGCGCGCATGGCGGCACAGTTCGGGGCCAGGGTTGGCATTGCCGAAGAACGCTACCTGGGCGGCACTTGCGTCAACGTGGGTTGTGTGCCGAAAAAGCTGTTTGTTTATTCCGCGCACTACGCCGAAGATTTTACCGACGCACAAGCTTATGGCTGGAATGTTCAGCCCGAGCCAATCGATTGGCCGCGCCTAAGGGATAACAAAACGACGGAAATAAAGCGCCTGAACGAGATTTACCGTGGCCTGTTAACTAATGCCGGCGTTGAGCTGATCGAGAGCAGGGCGCGCGTGGCAGATGCGCACACAGTTTTGGTCGACGGCCGACGTATCAGTGCCGAGAAAATATTGCTGGCAACTGGCGGCTGGCCTTTCGTTCCGCATTTCCATGGCGCCGAACATGTCATCACGTCTAACGACGCGTTTTATCTTCCGCAGCTGCCCAAACAACCGCTGGTGGTTGGCGGCGGCTATATTGCCGTAGAGTTTGCCGGTATTTTTAATGGTCTGGGATGCGATACCCGCCTTATCTATCGTGGTCCAAAACTCCTTAAGCGATTCGATAAAGACGTGAGTCATGTTGTGACCGAAGAGCTGCAAGAAAAAGGCATCAAGCTGCTACTTAACCGCGACATCGTGAGAATCGATAAATCCGGCGAGCAGCAATACGATGTAGAACTGGACGACGGCAGCCACTTGTACACCGATTGTGTTCTATACGCTACCGGAAGAAAACCGCTGCTAGATGACCTTGGCCTCGAAAACGTAGAAGTCAAAGTGCACCAAAATGGCAAAGTGGCGGTCAACGAACATTTGCAAACCACCGAGCCTTCCATTTTCGCGCTGGGAGATGTTATCGACAGCCCGGAACTTACGCCGGTAGCACTGGCGGAAGGTATGGCGTTAGCGCGCACACAGTTTGGGGGGCAACCCGAAGTGGTCGACTACTGCAACGTCGCGACCGCCGTATTCTGCCAGCCCAACGTCGGCACCGTGGGGTTGACCGAACAAAAAGCGCGTGATGACTATGATGTGGAGATTTACACCTCACGATTTCGCACTTTGAGACATACGCTAACCGACAATACCGAACGTACCTTTATGAAACTAATCGTCGATAAAGCCAGCGACAAAGTGTTGGGTGTACATATGGTTGGGCCGGAGTCTGGAGAAATTCTGCAAGGCATTGCCATTGCTCTGAAAGCCGGAGCAACGAAGAAAATGTTCGACCGCACGATAGGAATCCACCCGACAATCGCCGAAGAATTTGTGTCGATGCGCGAGCCTGCAGTAGTGGATTAGTATCTCTAGTGGGAACCGCCCAGGCGTCGCGGCTGATCGCTGCGCCAGATGTCTTGTAGCAAGCCGACACGCGAATTTAGCGATTGCTCTTGCCCCCAGCTTTTTTGCACAATCTGCTTGGCCTCACTCCAGGTGTCGCCAATGTTATCCAGCGTCGTGCGTAACAATTTACCGGGTAGGCTAGTGACGCCACCGCTGGTGTCTCTGCACGCCATGATCTCGTCCAACGAAGCATTGAAGCCTGCCTTCGCCTGTTTGGCGCCGAGTTCGCTCAGCTCCTCCACGCACTCGCTTAAGCTACCAATGCTCTCCGCCACGGTGTAAGCGCCAAACAGTTGCGCCATGGCAACACTGGCGGTTGCGCGTTCGGCTTGGTCTGCAACGTAATGTCTAAGGGACTGGGGAGCTTGAGCTGGCGACTGCGGTCTGTCATTCGCAGCTGCAAGCCTGTCATCGTGGTGAATAGATTCAAGATAACTGATGCCGCTTTGCAGCGCGTACCAGTCGTTGTCAGACAAACGTTTTTCTGCTGTCGGAAAAATTTCGTTTTCCTCCACGTCAATATGTTGGCGAAAAGTGTCAATAAAACGTTGCAGCTGCGGTCTTAAACGATCACGACGTGCAGACTTAACGCCGTGAGAGATATCGCTGAGATGGTGTAAGAGTCGGCTGCTCATATCGTGGATGTGTTCGTGTTGCTCACGTACTTCGGCAAACTCTTCAGCTTCATCCGCATCGCGCTTCATCAAGCGCAGATATACCAGATCTTCTTTTGGCTGCAAAACTTCATGGGGGAAATCGTGCAGTTGCCGCATGGTGTTGTATAACAAGGTGTAATCTGGTTTGTGGCGCGGCTGCCAACGGTCGACTTGCAGTTGCACAGTATTGAGCTGCTGATTGAGGTAGCTGTTCTCGCCATGTAGCGAAGACATCACCGCAGCGCGCGCTGTCGAGGCTGAATTGGTTGAATGGCTAGTCGCGCTCGCCCAGGAATCGTGCGGCGCGTAAGTTGAGTGTTCCTGTGCCGTTGCTAGCGATGACATTGTTTGCTCCCAGCGTATCTTTCAGGAGCCTGATTGGTCTAGGAATACGATTTCGAATCGAAAAAAATACCTATATCCTTCAGGTTCGTATTGGTTTTCGTTTGGGGGCGAGCATCATATACCTCGCCGCGCAGCGTTGCACTGACCTACATCATTTTTGTGAACAATGTCACGCGAATTTTACAAGGTGACAAAAGCTAACGTTGTCACGCAATCTCACTCTTGTTCTTTGCGCCTACTGACTGTTCGATGAGAGTCATCAACTGGTCAAGGTCTACCGGCTTTTGCAGCCAATGGTAATTTGATAACGCGCTAGCCGCTGGCGCCGTCAATGCCACGTCGCCCGTCATGATAAGTGCCGGTACCTGCTTGCCAAGCAAGGTGCGTATTCGCTTGATCAACTCCACGCCATGAGTTCCCGGCAATTGGAAATCGCAAATGACTAGGTCGAGATCTATACAGGTCGCCGCTTTTGCCAGCGCTTCCTCGCCGCTTTTTGCTGCCATCACCTTTGCGCCCAACGCGCGTAGAAATACCCCAGTGGCATCAAGCACCGCAGCATCGTCATCCACCAGCAATAAAGACAAGCGGTTGAAAGCGTGCGGCATATCCTTGTCGCTGTTGGACGAGCCTTCGGTGGGCGTATACGGCACGGTGATGGAAAATCGCGAACCTTTGCCACGTGAAGAAGTGACGTCAAGCGGGTGGTTTAATAAAGCGGCAAACTGCTTGACGATGGGAAGCCCTAAACCAAGTCCCTTGTGGTAATCGCGCGCCTCGCTATTGATTTGGTAGAAGTCATCAAAAATTCGCTCCAAGTCATGCTTCGCTATGCCAGCGCCTGTGTCGATAACATCTATGCGCAATTGTTCGCCCTGACGCTCGCAGCTAAGCAACACATTGCCCGCGTCGGTGTAGCGAATGGCATTGCCAAGCAAATTGCTTAGAATGCTTGCCAATAGCGAAGGATCGCTATGCACTGAGCCTTCACAGTTTACCGTACGCAGATGTAAGCTTTTTTGCACGGCCGCCGGTTGAAACTTTGCAAGCAAGCGCTCGAATAATGCCTGTACAGGAATGTCAGTCTTGTTAACGTCGATTAAGCCCGCTTCCAACTTATTGATACTGAGCAGTTCGTCTACCTCTGCAACCATGACGCTGACAGCTCGCTGAATTTTAATCGCAATTTCCTGGCACTCTTTCTGTTCGCTGAGCTTTTGCAGAGTTGCCGCGTAGGCGTGCAAGCTCTGCAGCGGTTGGCGCAAATCATGGCTGGCAGCCGTCAACAACTTCGTCTTGGCAGAGTTGGCGCTGTTTGCTGCATGGGTTATTTGCTGCAGCTGCTTATTCGTTGCACGTAATTGCGCGCTACGTTTTTCAACTGTTTGTTCCAGTTGTTTTATAACGCGCTGTTGCTCTTTGCTGGTTTGTATGCGTTCGATCGCAACGCCTGCCAATTGGGCCGCGGTTTCGACAAGTTCAATTTCTTCTGTTTGTGGCGCTCGCGCGTCATGATAGTACAAGGCAAACGCACCCAAAATCTGTCGCCTTGGAGAGAATATTGGTTCTGACCAACAAGCGCTGAGGTCGGCGCGCAACGCCAGTTCGCGGTAGTCTTTCCAGTAGGGGTGGGTGCTAATGTTTTCGGCAATGTCGCGGCTGCCGGTATACGCCGCACTGGCGAATGAAACCACCTTTGGACCAATTTCCACGCCGTCGATGGCTTGAGTATAAAAATCGGGCAGGCTGGGTGCACAAGCAACATGCAGGCGCTGTTTCTGGGTGTCGAGTAGCATAATCGACGCGCGAATAGCGGGATAGTTTCTTTCGATAGTTTCCGCCAGTAATGCAAATACTTCAGCCTGCGATGCACCGGTAGCGACCAGTTCTAATACTTGCGCAGCAGTACTACTGAGTTGCTCGGCACGTTTGCGTTCAGTGATGTCGAGATGAAAGCCCACCACCCGAGTCGGTTGCCGTTCTTCGTCTAAAAACGTCTCGCCTATGCAATCCATCCATAGCACTTCGCCATTTCTCTTGCGAAACCTAAGCTCGATCCTGTAAGGCGCCGCGCGTTTTTTTTGCGCTTCAATGAGGGTGTGAACGCGTGGTAAATCGTCAGGGTGAACGAGTTCGAGCAAACCTTGCATCCCAGGCTGATTTGATTCGGGATGGACGCTCAGTAGTTGGTAGAGACTGGGCGACCAATGCGCCGTGTCGGTCGCCATGTCCCATATCCAATAGGCGTCGGTATGAGTTTCCAGCAATTGACGCAGATCTATATGGGCAGGCGATCTACGTTCTTCCATATTTTTTTTCTTTGCAAGTCATGAAAACAACAGCTTGAGTTGCGTGTGGCACGTTAAAAATGTGTCGAGGATCTCTTCCAGCTTAAAGACGAACCATGGCACAAATCAATCATAAAGCGCAAACAACTACCAGTTATATCGATAATCCAATCACATTTATTCGGCGCCTGGACCAGTCTCTTCACTTGAATGCGACCAACGGTAAACTTACTAACGATAACACTTTTATTAACAATTTACATCATATAATAAATATAATCCAATGATAAATATATATAAATAAAACAGGCCAAGGCACGCTTCCGATTGGGTGTGACGGTGTTCACATAGCATCTGGTAGTGCAGCGTTTCCTGTGCGATTCCCGCCAATCTTATCTACTCTTAATAAAGTACGTTGATCGTCTAACCCGCGACCAGCGTTTTGTTGTGCGCTACCAGAAAGGTAAACCCAGGTTCGGGGTTTAGAACATCGTATCGTGAATTGTCTGTTGTGAAGAAAAAACTGCCATACAGGAAACCGCAAGCCTCCGCTATTTTCGAGGAGCTGGAACCGCGCGTGCTGTTTTCTGCTGGTGTGGAAGGTTTGATCGCGGGTGATGTTCATACCCAAGGCGTGACCGAATTTGTCGTGGACGATAATCTGCGACTGCTACGCGCGGCCAATTCACCGCAAGCTAACAAAACAGATGCGGAACAAAACACGCTGGAACTGGTGTTTCTCGATACCGATACCCCGGACCGTGAACAGCTGCTCGATGATCTGTTGAACTCCGAAAAAAACACGAACCGGCATTTTGAAATTATTGAATTGAGCAACGACCGCAACGGCATCGAACAAATCAGCGAGACACTAAGTAATTATCAAGATGTGGACGCGGTCCATATTATCTCCCACGGTTCCGACGGCAGCATTAACCTCGGCGAGACTACGTTAAATGCCAATAACCTTACCGACTATCAAAATGAAATTAGCGCCTGGAGCAATGCCTTAGACGCCGATGCCGATATTTTGATTTACGGTTGTAACCTGGCGGCAAGCAATGGTGGCGAGGCGTTGATCGATAGTTTGAGCACTCTCACCGGGGCCGATATTGCCGCCAGCACCGACATTACCGGAAACGTTAGACTGGGGGGTGACTGGGACCTGGAATATCACCAGGGGCAAATCGATACGGAAATTGCTTTTACTGCGGAATTGCAGCAACAGTGGGGAGGAACGCTGGCTGAAGTTTCAGGAACAATCTACGAGGACATCAATGGCGATGGCGACATCCTGGATGACGGCGTCGTCGGTGCAGATGTCCGTGTTCTACTTTATCAGGACGATGGCGACGGTAGTATTGATACTGGCGACAGCTTTGTCACCAGTGTCAAAACGGATGCCGGCGGCAATTACTCCTTCAATGGCCTCGCCGATGACACTTACTGGGTCGTAGTCGACTCTAAAACAATTGCAGCAAATGCGGGCCTGAACCAGACCTACTCACAGGCAGATATCTGGGCCGAACAGACTTACGGCGCTGCCGGCAGTGTCTCTTTTAACGGGTCCTACAGTTACAGTGGAACCGCAGGCGCCTTCTACGGTGGTATGCAAGGCGAGGTATCTGATGATGCCTCCTCGTTGACAACATCGGAACACGTGATTCGGGCAACGATTTCCGGTGCTGATGTCACCAATGTCGACTATGGTTTTAGCTTCAACGCTATTACCAACACTACCGACGTAACACCCAGCGACCTGTTTACCAATACCTCCGCCTGGTCCACCTTCGATGCGCAGGCCAATATCGCTCCAGATGTAGCTGGTTATTCCGAGGCGGTGTTCGACGGCAGATACGTCTACTTCGTCCCCTATCACAACGGCTCATCATTCCATGGTGAGGTGATGCGTTATGACACCCATTTGGCGACTGATGACACAGCGGCCTGGAGCACGTTTGACCCCGGTTTTGCCAATGCGGATGGGTTTTCGGGCGGCGAGTTCGATGGCCGTTATGTCTATTTTTCGCCTTACGCAAATGGTGAAGTGCTGCGCTTTGATACCCAGGGCAGTTTTACCGATATCGCCGCCTGGGACACCTTCGATCCTGGCACTGGTGGCGGCTACGAAGGGATTACCTTCGATGGCACCTACCTGTATTTTGCTCCCTGGAGTGACGGCAACGGCAGCGTCGTACTGCGCTACGATACTACTGCCGATTTTAATACCGCGGGATCGTGGGATACCTATGATCTCAATACCAGCGTTACGACTAAAGATGGTTATGACGGCATCGAATTCGACGGCCGTTACGTTTACCTGGTGCCACTGAACGATAGTGGCAACGAACACGGCATGATGGTGCGCTATGACACCCTAGCGGCCTTCGACCAGGCCTCCTCCTGGGAAACCTATGATGTAGAAACCCAATTCGGCAGCAGCGTGGTTGGGTTTTCTGGAGCGATCTTTGATGGCCAGTACATGTACTACACACCGCTGTATAACGACAGCGGCGTCCATGGCACAGTACTGCGTTATGACACAACACTGGGGTTTTCCAATGCGTCAGCGTGGGCATCCTTTGACGTGGAAGCACAGTTTGGCAACGACGGCCGTGGTTTCCTCGACCAGACATTTGATGGTCGATACCTCTATCTCACACCGTATGACGATGGTTCGCAATTCAGCGGCAACGTCGTGCGTTACGACACGCAGGGCAGCTTCACCGATGCTGGCTCCTGGTCTGAATTCAATCCGGACGCAAATCTCGTTGGCAACGATCCGCGCGGTTATTGGGGGGCAATCTTCGACGGCAGAAATGTCCATTTCGTCCCCATAAGAACGGATTGGGGCGGGAACGAACACGGCGAGGTATTGATCTACGATACGCTGGCAACGCCGGCCGGACCAACGCAAGGCCAGGGTTCTCTGCGCCAATTTATCGAAAACAGCAATGCGATTACTGGAACACAGAGCAGCCAATTCGCAATCCCTACCACGGACAGTGGGTACAACGGCACCGGCAATGGCGAGTACACGATTCAGGTGGCGGCGGGCGGCTTGCCCGAAATCAGCGACACTGTGGTCCTTGATGGCTCAAACCAATCTGGCTACGCCGGTGACCCCATCATCGAACTGCAGGGTCCAGGTGGCGCACCAGGATTTGACGGGCTAAACCTGACTTCGGCTAGCGGCGGCAGCACCATCAGCGGCTTGATTATTAACGGCTTCAACGTCGGCATCGAACTGGATAATAGCGACGGCAACACTATCGTCGGCAACTGGATTGGCCTGGACGAAACCGGTCTTGCGGCACCTGGCAACGCAAACCAGGGCATCGAAATTCTCAACTCGGCTAACAATACCATCGGTGGATCAACCGCAGCGGATCGCAATGTAATCTCAGGCAATAACTCCGATGGCATTATTATGTGGGGTGCATCGACCACGACAAATACCATCAAGGGCAACTATATCGGTGTCGATTCCACGGGAAACGCGCCGCTCGGAAATTCAGGTGATGGTATTGCGATTGGAGGGGGTGCCAACAACAACACAATTGGTGGTGACCGCACGGCCGGCGAAGGCAACGTGCTCTCCGGTAACATCGGCGCAAACAGTGATGGCATAGAGATCGATAACGTAGGCGCCGACGACAATAAAATCTACGGCAACTATATCGGCACGAATTTCGATGGCAGCAGTTCTATCGCTAATGCCCGGAATGGTGTAGTGATCTACGATGGCGTGCAAGGTACTCGAATTGGCGGCTCTGGAACAGGCCAGGGTAATATTATCTCGGGCAATACCAGTTGGGGAATTGTCATCGATGGCAACAATGTCGCGACAACATCAGGAAACCTAATCCAGGGCAACTATATTGGACTGGACGCCGCTGGAACCACTAGTATAGCTAACGGTGATGGCGGTATATATATATTTGGCGGTGCGCAGGGCAATACGGTTGGTGGTGACTGGAACGCGGGAGAAGGGAACGTTATCTCCGGGCACTCCGGTTCCTTGGATGCCGGTATCTTAATTACCGGTGACAACACCGATGGGAATATTATTCGAGGCAACCGCATCGGCACCAATGCCGCGGGTACGGCAGCGGTGGCCAATTTTCACGGTATTTGGAACCAAGACGCTGATGGCACTGTTATTGGTGGCGATAGTACAGCAGGTTTGGGTAACTTGGTCTCGGGTAACTCGGTTCACGGTGTTTACCTAGATGACTCGACCTCCGGTGTCGTGATCCAAGGCAACTTGATTGGCACCGACGCAAACGGAACCGCCATGATTGGCAATGGATTCGACGGTGTTCGTATTGAGGGTGGACCTTCTGGAAACACAATTGGTGGTGACAATACCGCTAATCTGGGCAACGTAATATCTGGCAATACCCAGGTTGGCATTCACATCAACTCCGGCAGCAACAACGAGGTCTATGGCAATTGGATAGGAACAAACTCCTCCGGCGATGATTTGGGTAACACGCTGCAGGGAATCTATTTTGATTTCAACTCAGCAGATAACCTTATTGGTTCGACGCTAGCGATACATTCCAATGTCATCGCCTACAACAGTGTTGGTATTGGTTTTAAAAGCACGGCCACAGGTACTGGTAACTCGATATTACGCAATTCAATTCGTGACAACGATGGCCTTGGCATCGACATCAGTGATAACGGCGTTACCACCAACGATTCAAACGATGGTGACCCGGGACCTAACAACACGCAAAACTTCCCTGTCATAACGCAGGCAGACTTGAGTGGCACAAATTTGACCGTCAGCGGAACCATTGATACCGATGGTCCGCTGAATACCCAATACCATATTGAATTCTTTGGTAATGTCTCAGGGACACAGGATCCGACCCATGGAGAAGGGCGCTACTATCTAGGTACCACTACCGTCACGGTGAACGCCAGTGGCGATGGTAGCTTCACCGGCGTTGTGCTGCCTGGGGTTACTCTCGCGGCCGGAGACTTTGTTACGGCAACCGCAACCAGGATCGATGATCCGGGACAAGTCGGCGTCGATGTAAAATTGGCATACGGAGACACGTCGGAGTTTGCAGCCAACTTTACCATTAGCGCCGTGAATAATGTGCCGGTCGCGACGGGCAATACCGTGATCGCCAGTGAAGATGTGCCCCTGGTCATCGGATCGGGCGATTTTAGCTTTACCGATGTAGAAAGTGATAGCCTGGTCTCGGTCACGATTACCGGCCTGAATTTGAACGGTGGCACCTTGACCCACAGTGCCGGCGCGGTCACCGTCACCAATGGTATGACGGTCACGGCGGCACAGCTGGCCGACCTGACCTTTACCTCGGCCTTCAACGATTCCACCGATTCGAATTTCACCTATACGGTGAACGATGCCGGCTTAGGGGTCACCTCGGCGGTGATGAACATCACGGTCAACGCGGTCAACGACGTGCCGGTGGCGACCGGTAATACCGTCATTGCCTCGGAAGATGTGCCGTTAATCATCGGCGTCTCTGATTTCAACTTCACCGATGTCGAGCTCGATAGTCTGGCAT
>JBPCXM010000709.1:0-3802 GCA_051008535.1 Pseudomonadales bacterium
GAGCAAAGCTGAAAACCAGGCCCAACTTGTCTTCCGCGAGTTGCAATTCGTTACCAATGGCGTTGACGGTGACTGCCATGGCAGTAATATCGAAACCGTCGAGCATATTTAGGGCCAGGCAGAAGGCTACGACAACTAGTTGCTGTGCGCTGATGGGTCCGTGATCTATTACATCGGCTACCAGCAATGCGCTACCGTGATGTGTCGTGCTGGTTGCCATGAACAGTTCCTTCATATTATTAATATGCGTGCATTCTTCCCAATTGCGCCTGTGATTGAAACCACAGAGTTAGAAAAGCCATTATCCGGCCACAAATTTCGCGGTAGACCCGATTTTGCACTTGCGATGGCAAGCCTGTGTGCAGCATGATTGCCACCCAACCGATGTAAGGAAATTATTATGCAACTCGCAGGTAAAAAAATCGTCATCACCGGCGGCAACGGCGTATTGGCGCAAGCAGTGGCTGAGCAAGCGCGCTCATTGGGTGCAAAGCCAGTGCTGTTGGATATCGTTTTCAGCGAGGCGGCTAAGAGTAACTTCGACGCGTCTGACCTTAAGCTGGTTGATTTAACCGATTTGGCCGCAACCAGCCAATGTTTCGCTGAATTTGGCAATGTCGACGCCGTATTTAATCTGGCTGGCGGTTTTGCCATGGGTGGTATGGTTCATGACATCGCGGACGACGACTGGGACTTTATGTTTAAAATTAACGTCGCAACGATGCGCAACGTCATCAAGGCTGCCGTACCCGGTATGCAAGCTAATGGAGGAGGCTCGATCGTAAATGTCGGCGCGTTCGGCGCACAGCGCGGGCAGGCGGCGATGAGTGCTTATATTGCGTCGAAAAGCGTGGTGATGCGTTTGACGGAGAGTTTGTCAGAAGAATTGAAAGAGCAGGGTATTAACGTCAATGCAGTATTGCCAACTGTTATCGATACGCCACGCAACCGTGCTGATATGCCTGACGTGGATCCCTCGCGATGGGTAGCTCCTAACGATCTTGCAAATGTTATTTGTTTTCTCGGTTCTGACTCAGCACGCGCCGTGCATGGTGCGTTGCTACCAGTAACCGGTTTGAGTTAATGCACGTATTTCAGTGAGGCAGCCAAAATGGTAAATGAACTGCAAGCCTGGTTAGCAAGAGATCCGGATCCAGACACACGGGCTGAACTTGAGCGACTCGTTGAACTAAACGACAAGGTAGAGATTGCGCGCCGCTTCAACGGACGTCTTCAGTTCGGTACCGCTGGCTTACGCGGCGTTGTCGGCGCCGGGCCGGCACGCATGAACCGCCTGGTGGTTCGCGAGACAACTGCTGGTTTAGGCCAGTATTTGCTTGCGACGAATGCTGATGCCGCAGCGCGTGGTGTTATTGTTGCATACGATGGCCGTTTGGATTCACGTCAGTTTGCGCGCGATGCTGCCAGTGTCTTCGCAGCGCTCGGTTTCAAAGTTTATATCACAACGGATGTTGCTCCAACACCGGTAGGAGCCTATGGAGTCGTTTCACTCGGCACAGCGGCGGGGGTTGTCGTCACCGCCAGCCACAACCCGCCCGAATATAATGGTTACAAGGTATACTGGGAGAATGGCGCGCAAATCATCCCACCACACGATGCCGGTATAGCAGCTGCAATCGTAACAGCAGCAAAAGAGGATATTCCGTACAAAGAGTTTGACGATGCCGTAAGGGAAGGGCAGATCACCATACTCGGCGAGAGTTTTACCGAGGAATACTGTAATGCAATTACCAGCAGTTATCTATTCGGTAATTCGATTAATACGTCCGCGGTTAGCGTTGCCTACACGGCGATGCATGGTGTGGGCGCAAATATAGCGCAGTCATTGCTGCAGCATGCGGGCGTTGATAAGTTTTTTTCCGTTGCAGCGCAGCGGGAGCCGGATGGAAATTTCCCCACCGTCAACTTTCCAAACCCGGAAGAGCCAGGCGCAATGGACGCAGTGCTAGCGCTGGCACAGAAGAACGGTGCTAGCCTGGCTTGTGCGAACGATCCCGATGCCGATCGCCTGGCGGTAGCGGCGCGCGATAATAACGGCGATTATCGAATGTTAAGCGGCGACCAGCTTGGCGTGTTGTTGGGTCACTATGTACTGCAGAAAACGCATGAATTTACGCCGATTGTGTGCACGACGATCGTCTCGTCGAGTATGCTGAAAGCTGTTGCCAAGGCTTCGGGCGCCGTGTTTTTTGAGACCTTGACGGGCTTCAAATGGTTGGCCAATGTAGCGATGGACAACGAAAATAGCGACCACAAATTCTTGTTCGCTTACGAAGAAGCATTAGGCTACGCGGTTGGCCGTCAGGTGCGCGACAAAGATGGTCTGTCAGCATTATTGGCATTTGTGCAGATGACCGCGCAACTGGCGGCGGAAGGAAAAACAGTGCTGGATCAATTGGAGTTCTTGTATCGCCGCTATGGATTGCACTCGACTCAACAAAGAAGTATTGCGACACAACCGGGTAGTTCTTCGATAGGGGCAGCTTTACGCGCATCGCAACCTTCGGCTATTGCCGGAATTGCCATCGAAGCGATTGAAGACCTGCAATCCGGCCAACGCCACTTTGCCGATGGGCGTGTTGAAGATTTGGAGCTTTCTAGCAGCGACGTACTGATTTATCGGCTGGTTGGAGGAGGTCGGGTCATCGTGCGACCCTCCGGCACCGAACCCAAAGTAAAGTGTTATTACGAGGTGGTTGAGCAAGTTACGCCAGAGGAGGCATTCTCGGATGCTGAACAAAGGGCTCAAGCTGCGCTGTCAACGTTGGTTGAGCAACATCAAGACTCGCTCGATTTGCTCATGGCGCTACAATAGATAACCACATCGAGATCCGTTGATGCGATCTAAAAGTATCTCGTTGTTGTGGATTCTGTTTGCTTATCTTACGTGCTGTGCTGCGGCGTATACTTGTCTCGCCTATGCTGATGGCCATCTACTGTTTAGAAGTTTTGTTGCAGATATCGTCGCCACCGTGATGGTCTTTGTTTTTAGTCGTGCTTTTAAGAATTCCAGTTTTTATGACGCCTACTGGAGCGTCATCCCTCCGCTATTTCTACTCTACTGGTGGCATTCACGCGAACTCGATAGCCAGCAGTTGCGCTACATTCTTGTGTCAATCGTTGTGTGGTTTTGGGCAATCCGCTTGACTTGGAACTGGGCTAAGCACTGGCCAGGGTTAGAACACGAAGACTGGCGCTATCCTTTGTTGAAACAGAAATACCCCAGGTTTGAATTCTTTATCGATTTTTTTGGCATTCATTTTTTCCCCACAGTGCAGGTGTTTCTAGGCATGCTGCCCATGTATGCGGCTGTGGCACTCGGCAATCGCGACGTGTGGCTAGTGGACTACGTTGCCTGCACCTTGGGTGTTGGCGCTGTCAGCATCCAGTTTGTTGCCGATCGGCAGCTACACCACTTTATTGTGACGCGGAAACCTGGCCAGACAATCCAAACAGGACTGTGGGCTTGGTCGCGGCACCCCAACTATTTTGGTGAAATTTTGTTCTGGACCAGCCTGGCGTTGTTTGGTCTTTCTGCTTATCCACAAGGTTGGTGGTGGCAAATTATCGGTGTGATAGCCATGGTTGTCATGTTTGTGTTTGTTAGTATTCCACTAATGGAAACACGTAGCTTGGAGAGGCGCTCTCGATACCAAGACGTGATTGATAATGTATCTGTGCTCGTTCCGTTGCCTCCGAAATTGTAGAGAGAACCGTTCATGACAGTTGGCCGGTGTTCGGTGTTGTTAACTCTACTTATGGTTCCCGGGTTATCACTGCC
>JBPCXM010000710.1:0-6968 GCA_051008535.1 Pseudomonadales bacterium
GTGATACCAGTAAAGAAGCCGCCGCCGAAGCCAGTCGCGACGAGTTTATCGCCCACATATCGCATGAGTTGAAAACACCGCTGCATACCATGGGTATGTATATCGAGGAATTGCAAGGCAGCGCTGCCAATGACGAAGCCTTCCGCGTCGAGGGCTTGAATGTATTGCAGGATGAAACAGAAAGAATGGCAGACCTGATTAACAATATCCTCAGTATTACCAAAATTGAAAATGGCAGCCTGGCGATCGACCGGCAACGAGTCAAGCTAGCCGATTTACTCAATGACGCGCTGGCCAACGTCAAACGCAGCGAGAAAGCTAAAGGCATAACATTTGTCGCCGATGTTCCCAAGGAAGTCGGCGCCGTGGCGATTGATAAGAACCTAATGCGAGTGGCGATCAACAACTTGTTGACCAATGCGATTAAATACAATCGCCCCGGTGGTTCGGTATCGCTGGAACTCGAAGAGTTGCAGGAATCGGTACGCATCGCGGTTAAAGACAGTGGCATTGGCATTGCCGAAGAGGACAAACCAAACATTTTCGATAAGTTCTACCGTAGCGAAGACGACAGCGTGCGCGAGCGTACAGGGCATGGCCTTGGGCTGGCATTGGTGCGCGATATAGTAAATTTGCACAATGGGAAAATCAGCGTAAACAGCGAGCTCGATAAGGGCACCGAATTTATCATCGAGTTCTACAAAGAGAGCGATCAGCTCAGGAAAGCAGGCTAGGCATGAAGAAAATATTACTGGTCGATGACGAGCAACATATATTGCGTGTGATGCAAACTGCCCTATCGCGCTATGGTTATACCGTTAGCACGGCACTGAACGGCGCCGAAGGTTTGCAAAAATATAACGCCGAAAATCCCGACGCGATTATTGTCGACATTGATATGCCGCGCATGAATGGTCGCGAGCTATGCTCTGCCATTCTCGCCGAAGATCCGCAGCCAGCATGCAAGATATTTATTTCTACCGGCTGTGCGCTACGTGACCTACGTGCCTGGGCTGAGCAGTTTGAGCAAATTATGTTTATGGAAAAGCCCATCAGTATCCGCAACGTCGCTGACCGGCTGGCGCGGCATCTGGGCGAGTAGCGAGAGCCATATATACAGGACTATACACTAGTAATGGACATGCGCTTAAACGCAATAGCGTTTGACAAATACTACGGTATGTTGAAATGCAGCTGTCCGCAGCTTGCAGGCATGATCGTACACGACGCGCACGACCAGCCCGTGTGGATCAATAGTGACTGTCGGCTGAGTGGCGCCACAATCGAGCAACTGGCGAATAGCGAAGGCGCTATAATCCCATGCCCCGATGGCACCACTCAAGAGTACCGGTCATTTCGTTATGAAATCGACACCGCCGGTGACGCAAGCGTTGCGCGACTGTTACTCGTTATAAACACTGGCAGTTCGCAGCAGCACGACGTTATGATGCCCTCTGCCGGAAAAACCTTTGCAGCAGTATCGGAACTAATCAGGCATGAGTATCAGCTGCACGATGAGATCGATTCGATGGCGACAGAGCTTGCCGAACGCTACGAAGAACTCAATCTGATCTATCATACCGATGATCAAATCAGCGATTTCTCCACCGGTCAAAAAGCGTTAAAAAATATTGTTGAGCAATGCATTAGATATCTCGACGTCGATTTGGTGATTCTTGAAGTGCCGAATCGCGGCATTTGTCTTATCGAAAGCAGCAACGATTGCAGTGTCGCGGGCAATCTAGAGTTGATCCAGCACTTACAGCAAACTTTGCTTGCCCGCATGCAACGTGAACCGATTGCGCTTACAGTCAACAGCAATGCGCAAGCGCGACAACTACATCTCGATGTAGATACCCAGCAAAAATTCGTTTGCAGTCCAGTAATGGTCGGCGATAACCGTGCTTGCGGTATATTTATGCTGCTAAAGGAATCCACAAAATCGGATTTTGATAGTAGTCAGCGAAACCTGCTGGCCGTGTTAGAACGCAAGGTTGCGAAAATCATTCAGCAAAGTTACGACAACCTAACCGGTCTGCTCAACTGGTCCAGCTTTCAGCAAATACTCGAAACCGTGCTTGGCAACACCCCACAGCAAACAGAGAATTGTCTGCTGATGCTGGATGTTAATCAGCTGCACGTGATCAATGATCTGGGCGGATTCGAGGCCGGCGATGCATTGTTGATACAGATTGCCGAATTGCTACACCTTTGGTTTGCTCACAGGGGCATCATTGCCAGACAAAGCGGCGATGTATTCGCCGCCTTGTTACAAGACTGCGATGTCGCAGTAGCAGAATCGTTAGTACGAGAGTTGCAGCTCAGCATCAATAAAAAAGGCTTTACCTGGTTAGGTGAAGCCTTCCGCATCAACATAAATATTGGAATAACGCCTATTCAACAGGGTGCTAGCACAAAAACAGTCATTAGCGCAGCGGAACACGCGCTCGCGGTTGCAGGGGAGAAGGGTATAAACCGCATTGAAATCAATCGCGTGTCAAATCACGACACTAGCGCGAGGAAAAACCGCGTCGCCTGGATAAATCGTGTCAACGAGGCGTTGCATAATGACCGTTTCGATCTGCACTGCCAGGCGATTTGTCCCACCACCAACCAGTCTGAACCGCACCACTACGAAATACTCATCCGCATGCGCGATGAGGAGGGTAGCTTTGTTTCGCCCGGTAACTTCATCCCCGCGGCCGAATACTACCAATTAATGCCAGAAATTGACCGCTGGGTTATTCAGAAAACGCTCAAGGTCTTACATAACGAATGGCAAACGCTAAGCCAATTCCCGCTTAGCTTTGCGATCAACCTGTCTGGGCAAACAGTTTCAGACCCTGAGTTTAAAGATTTCATCATTGAGCAGCTGGAGAACTCAAAAGTTCCAACCGATCGATTGGGCTTTGAGGTGACCGAAACGGCTACCGTCCAAAAACTTGCCGACGCGCAGGAGTTGTTGAGTACCATCAAAACATTTGGCTGTGATATTTATTTGGATGACTTCGGTACCGGGCTTAGCTCGTTTGGTTATCTCAAGAGTCTGCCATTTGACTATCTTAAAATCGATGGCAGTTTCATAAAACAAATAACCGAAGACCCAGTCTCCGAAGCCATGGTGGTTGCGATAAAAGACATGGCGCAAGTCACCGGTTTGAAGACGGTGGCGGAATTCGTCGAGAATCAGGAAATTATCGACTGCTTGGAGAAAATCGGTATCGAATACTTGCAAGGCTATGGTTTGCACGCGCCCGAGTCGCTGGAAAATATAGTAGTTCACTTTAAAAGCCTGCTTGCCGCGCGCGCCAACTAAACCATAAGAATAAAAGCGAGAATATGAGTCGATGAATGCCAAATCCGACCTAGACAAGCCGGGCATTATGCGCACCCAGATTGGGGTGATGACGTATATTGCCCCTCACGGTAGCTTGCTGACCGAAGAAGGGCTGCGCGAGCTACAAGATTGTGCAGCGCTATGTATGCTTGAGCACCAGGTCAACCTGGTGCTGGATTTTTCTAAAGTAGAATTGGTTAACAGCAAGCTGCTCAATAGCCTGCTCGACATACAAGACAAGCTTGTTCGCCTCGGTGGTTCGCTAAAAATCGCCAATGCACGTGCGTTGCTGAAGGATGTATTTCGTGTCACTGGAATGCATGAAAGTATCCAAATTATGGAGCTTGCGGCGGATGAAAGCGCGAACGACGAGGAGCACTCATCTACAGGTTTGCGCCTGGGAGACCGGCTCGCACAGAAAGAGATTGTGAGTCAGGAACGCCTCGCAGAGGCAATAGAGTTGCAGAAGAAAACGCAGCGACGTCTCGGAGACATTCTTATTGACAAGGGTTGGGCATCGGAGCTTGAAGTCTACCAGGCGTTGGCGGAACAATTGCAACTGCCGTTCGCCAAATTGAGAAATGGCTTATATGATCCGGCCGAAGTCTTTGAGCTCACCAAAGGCACGTCTGAGCGGTTGCAAATGCTGCCCTTGTTTCGGGTGCGCGGTGTATTGAGTATTGCCACTGCCGACCCACAAGACATGCCGTCGTTGGCGGAAGTTGAAGAGCGTCTAGGGGTTAAAGTCGCCCCTGTGCTGGCGCGACCGGAAGACATATGGCGCAATATTCAGGAAGCGTATTCGCGCAACGAGTTAACCGACGATCTGGTCGCTGACCTGGACGACAACTTCGAAGTGGTCGACAACGCGCAGTTGCAAGACTACGACGCCATCGACGAATTAGCAGCCGGTAGTCCGGTGATCAATCTGGTGAATTCCATTATCCAACGTGCTGTGCGCGACGGCGCCAGCGATATTCACATTGAACCGTCGAAGAAGAAATCGCGCGTGCGGTTTCGTATCGACGGCGTGTTATATGAAGTGATGACGCCGTCGGCCAGCGTACACCCGGCACTGGTATCGCGTCTAAAAGTGATGGCCAACCTAGACATCGCCGAACGCCGCATGCCGCAAGACGGCCGAATTCAGGTACAGACCAGCGGTCGTCAGGTGGACCTGCGCTTTAGCTCATTGCCCGGCTTATACGGTGAAAAAGTGGTGCTGCGAGTACTCGATAAAAACCAAGCGATTCTTAATTTGAACAAGCTGGGTATGCGCGACGACGACGTGCAGGAATTCAAAGGTTTGCTGGAGCGCAGCTACGGTTTGATTCTGGTGACCGGGCCAACCGGCAGCGGTAAAACCACCAGCTTGTACGCCGCGCTGAATCATCTTAACAGCACCGAGAAAAACATCGTAACGATTGAAGATCCGGTGGAGTATCAACTGGACATTATCAATCAAAACGAAGTGAAGGCAGGAATAGGTCTGACCTTTGCCAAAATGCTAAAACATATTCTAAGGCAAGACCCAGACATCGTGATGGTCGGTGAAATTCGCGAGCGGGAGACCGCCGAAATTGCAGTACAAGCCGCCTTGACCGGTCACCTAGTGCTGTCTACCTTGCACACCAATGACAGTATTGGCGCCATTACCCGCATGATCGACATGGGCGTAGAACCCTATATGTTGTCGTCGGCCTTGTTAGGAGTGGTGGCGCAACGTTTGCTGCGTACCGTATGCCCCACATGCAAAACGAAGTTCGTCGCACCGCCTGACGTTGTTAGCCGCTACGGCTGGGACCCGGCCGACAATATACAGCTGGCGAGAGGCCGTGGCTGCCCCGAGTGTTACGACTCGGGTTACCGGGGCCGCGTTGGTATACACGAAATACTGGAAACCAATACCGGGTTGCAACAGCTGGTGATGACCAATCCCAGTCGCGATCAACTGAATGAATACCTGGTAGAGAATAAAATCAAGACTCTCTTTGCGCACGGTCTCGACCGCGTGGCGTCGCGCGAAACAACGCTAGAGGAGTTATCCAGAGTGGTTAATTTGTAGAATTAAGTGATGGCAATTGAACTCGAAGATCTGAATGGACCGCTTGTACAAACGGGCGCCGTGCAGAAAACTGCAATCGGCGAGGGCTTGTTGGCCTCCTTCAGCCGCGGGAAATTTACTACCAAAGATCGCATGTTCTTTACCGAGCAATTGAGTTTGTTATTGGAAACCGGCAACAGCTTGATTGAATCGCTTCGCAGCGTGGCTGCGCACTCGCAAAACCCACGACTGCGCGGTGTTATTGAGCAAATGATTGTTGAAATCACCGAAGGCAATTCTTTTTCCGCGGCGCTGCAAAAACATGGCGATTTATTTCCTACGACGTATATCAACCTCATCAAGGCCAGCGAGAATGGCGGCTTTACCGCCGCAGTGTTGGCTGAACTGCTGGAAATGGATGAAAAGAAAGAACGGCTGGATGCGACCTTAAAGTCGGCGCTTTCATACCCGGCGTTTTTGATGCTGTTCTCCTTCGCGGTTGTTATCTTCGTGTTGATCGTTGTGTTCCCAAAATTTGCCGAAATGTTTGCCAATATTGCCGACGAGTTGCCCTTGTCGACCACGGTCTTGATGTGGCTTAGCGATAAGATGCTGGATTTCTGGCCCTTCATTATCGGCGGAACTGCCGGCTTGTTGTTTCTTGCCCATCGCTGGTTAAACAGCTCGGGGGGCATTCAAATCATCGACACGATAAAACTGCGCGTACCGTTCGTCCGGCAAATATTTACCGAACTGTACGTGGTGCAATCCATGCGCGTCATGGGCTTGTCCTTGGGTAACGGAGTTAGCGTGATGGATACACTCGCTTCCTGCCGTGACGTAGTGCGCAACCACCATTACCAGCAATTTATGCATTTTTTGGAGATGTCGGTGCAGGAAGGTAAAGGCCTGGGTTATGGCTTCAAGCAAACCGAGCTGGTGCCCGATATAGTGCGACAAATGGTGATCACCGGCGAGGAGTCGGGCAGTCTGCCCAAGGTAATGGACCGTATCGCCAGCTACTACGAGCGTCAACTCGAAAAGCGCTTAACAATGTTAGCCAAAGCCGCCGAGCCTGCCATGTTGCTGATCATGGGCGTGGTGGTTGGGCTTCTGGTTAGTTCGCTGATCCTGCCCATATTCAAGCTGTCGCGCGCCGTTACATAATTTTTCCTTCCACCAAACAAATAGCCTGCACTTTTTGTATTTTCTACTAATCTTTGTAGAAGGAGTCACAGTTTTTCGCGCCGATTCCCGATGGACGGATAGCGCGTGTTGTTAAACATCTACGGAGCGCAGGATTAGGAACTATGCAATTTTCAATTATCCAAAAAGGTTTTACACTGGTAGAACTGCTAATCGTGGTCATTATTTTGGCTATTTTGGCGGCAATCGTCGTGCCGCAATTTGCCAGTACGACTAGGGATGCCAATATTTCTGCGTTGGACTCAAACCTTGCCAATATTCGCTCGGTCATCGATTTGTACGCGCAACAACATAACGGTGCTCGCCCCGCGCAGGCAGCGGTAACAGAGTGCACCGGCTCGACGGGCCTGGCGGCAGCAATCGAAACCAGAGCCGCGTTCC
>JBPCXM010000711.1:0-7095 GCA_051008535.1 Pseudomonadales bacterium
GCGTGATTGCAAGCCATCCAGCGAGGTCAGGCCTTCCACATCCGTTACCACATTGTCTGGGTCCAGCTGAAAATTGCCGCCGTTGGCTGCGAGCGAAAACGGCACAATGTTCGATGCGGTGGTGTCCGCCGGTTGCGCCACCAAACCAGGCGCCATTGTTGCAAAACCACAGGCTGCGCCTGCCGCGCACTCTCCCAGTGGAAAGGGTGGCAGTTGAAGTTTTGGTGTGAGTGCGTCGGCAAGTTCCGGCCGCGTGTCAAATTCATCGATATCTGCAAGGTCAGTCGGTTTGAAGCCAGCGGCGGCCGGCGCCAATGCGGCCCATGGTCCCCAGCACTGCACGGAATTTGCGGTGGCAGGATCAGCGCAGGGGTCTGCCGTTGGCTTCTGAGGTCCGGCTGCGGGTGTGATGGCGCCAAGCATTTCCTTACAGGCGTCAAGTAGATGCTGTGGTACGGACTCCGGGTCGGCGGCGTAGCGCTCGAGAATTTCCATGCAATCTTCTTCCGTCAGCGCGACGCTGGCGGCGTTAGCATAGGTGACCATAAACAGGAGGCTTAGCGGTAAAAACCACGTTGCTAATTTCATAAACCATTAATCTCCGATTTTCGTTGTTGCCCTGCCGGTTATTTCCGGCCAGCGATTGCAACCGCAATCAAGCTTTAGGCGACCACCTGTTACCCACCGATTATAACAGTAAGGCTCTGCTGACAAGCAACAGTCGACTAAAATATTTACTACGTTTAATGCACGCGAGAGTCGACATGTGGTCCAATTCTTGCGAAGGTGCTGGCTAAGGTTTTGTGTTAATTCCGACGCCACACGATCATGGTGTTAGAAGCTGCGCGCCAACCCCAGACTAACCTGGTCGCGGTCGTATTCGAATATGTCCACATTCGATTGATTGTCGGTGTGTACCCAATTGCCAAGCAACTGCCATTGGTTCAACAAGCCACCTTGAAAATCATGTTGAAAGCCGAGGCTATAGCGAAATTCGTCGTCGTCTCTCGATTCTTCAAACCCTGGTTCCTCGCCATCATAGTCATAATTACGCCAGGCGGCGCGTGCGTATACTGAACCATTGTTCCAGGCCTGCCAAATCAAGCCCAGGAATACGTCGGGTGCCGTATAGCTGAAGCGATCGCCATCGGCGTCAAAATTCGAATAGCCAACACCGGCCTGCAAAGTCCATTCACGTCTATTAAAGAAGCGGTCGAGTTGTACCAAGCCGGAGGTATACAAGCCGTCACGTTCTTCGTCGACTTCATCGTCGTATTCGCGTTGCGTAACCACGCCATCGACCGTTAATTCCCAATTGTCGCCAAATTCCCAGGTCGCATTGGGATTCAGCGTGTAAAACACCGCCAGCCCTTCTTCACCGAGCCAGACTTTATCGACCTGCAAACCGATTGCTGCGCGCCAATGGCGCGGTACCACCCAGGCCGGCCCCGTTCTGGCCGTTAGCACGCCAAGATCAAATTCGTTTTCGTCGATATAGCGGCGATAATAGGCGTTTAATTGACTCTGCCAGAGAAAGAAGCCGCTGTGTTCAGCAACAGAAAAGGTATTGCCGGGGTTATATGTGTGTGCAATCCCAGCGTTGATAACGGCGGCGGTGTCGCTGGTTTCTCTGGAATCCTCTGTCAGCTCAAATGGAGTACCTCCGATCTCTATCACATCACGGTCTGGCCCAACATTGACGTTGCTGTCGTACATGGCGCCCAGATAAATCGATGGCGTCCAGCGGTGGCGATCGCTAAACTGCCTTTCGTCTTCATCTATCTGGGCCAGAAATGCCAGCAGAGTGGTGCGCACCTTAGGTGGAGTGTTTGGGTCATCCAATACTTTTTGCGTCGCGGCACGCGCTTTGTCGTAGTCCATTGACAAGTAGTAAGCGCGCGCCAATTCGACTCGTGCGCGGTGCAGACTGGGACTAACATTGAGAATATTTTGGAAGGCTTTGCGCGCTGTTGCTAGTTCGTCGTTTTCCAGCGCTTCCAGGCCACGCGTAAACTGCCGGTCCAATTCCGCCGGGTCGGTCAATTCTTCGGCATTACTATTGGCGCTGAAACAAAGTAGTAATGATCCTGTGATGATGACAACGCGCGTAAAACTTTTCGCTTGAACCATCGACATTCCCCGGTTAGTTTATTGGTCGCAATAATAGTAGTTATAAGAACGCTGTGGATTCTAGAGGCCAGCCAATCTTTACTCAAGCGCGCGAGCGAAATTACCCCAAATTGCTACAATTTCTAGTTGTATGTTTTGTGACAGGTTTCACACTCTCCAGCAGCGCAGATTCGTTCCCGCCTAACCTTTTTGGTTATAAACAGACCAGTCAAGCCGATATACGCGTTTTTTCCCAGTGGGTGAGTGTGCTGGAAAGACGTTTGTTAGAAAATGCACCGGAAGGCAATTGTAAAGCCGCTCGCTACAACCGTTGTCACCTTAAGAACTGGCGCAGTTTTCTCCAAGATATTCGCGACTTGCCGCGCGCGCAACAGTTGAAAAAAGTCAATCGCTTCGCCAACAGCAAACCGTATGTGTTAGATATTGAAAACTATGGCCTGGAAGATTACTGGGCTATTCCTCGCGAGTTGCTTTATAACGGCGGTGATTGTGAAGACTATGCCATCACCAAGCTGTTCTCGCTGCGCTGGCTTGGTTTTCCGGCAGAAGAATTGCGGTTGGTGGTTTTGCAAGACACCAACCTGCGAGTGGCGCATGCCGTGCTTGCGGTTGCAGAGCAAGATGATGTTTTCATTTTGGATAATCAAATTGACGCGGTTGTGTCGCACCAGCAGATCGTACATTATGCGCCCGTTTATTCGATCAACGAATCCCGCTGGTGGATGCATGTGCCAAATCGCCCGTGAGTAGTTCCGTTTCCAAATCCATTATCGCCGGCGTGATTGCGCTGATCTTGCTGCTTGCTGTTGGTGGCTTCATCATCAATTTGTATATCAGCAAAGAGCGTGAGCGCGATCTGCAACAATGGGAATCGCGGCTGGGTTTGGTGGCCGATACGCGTGTGGACGCGATTGAGCGCTGGGTAAGCGATCAATTTGCTAGCTTACAGGAATTGGCCGACAACGCCGCGCTGCAGCTCTACGTTTGGCAGCTCTCCAATCAAGCAATGGCGCATGGAGACGATAATGCGGTGCAGCGGCAGGTCGAGCCCGTGCAACAAACGTATTTGCGCAATCTGATTTTGGCGACTGCCAATCGACATGGTTTTGTTGGTCAGAGTGGTTCTAGAATTCCCGCCAACCTGCCACAAATTCAGGCGACTGGGTTGGCCTTGCTGAACGCCAAGCTAGCACCCGTGGCGAGCACACCGGGCATGCCGGAACTGGGCAAAGCGTATTTACGCGCGGCACAGGCGGCGCTCGACACCGGTAAGCCTGCCAGCAGTGAATTGCGCCTCGACAGTCAGGAGCGAGCGATGCTTGCTTTTGCCATGCCTGTTAAAGCAGTACTTGGTGCGGCTAATCGCGATGGCGATCGCGCAACTGGCGTATTGCTCGGTATTCGCAGCGCCGAGCACGAGCTATTTCCTTTGCTCAAACAGGGCGCTTCGTTCGCCGAACAAAACGAAGCGCTGTTGGTACAACAACAAGACAATAACGTCATCTACCTATCGCCCACCGCCGATGGCGGCAAGCCGTTGCGTCGTACGCTGCCGCTTGATAGAAAACGCTTGGCCAGCGCCAGTGCACTGGCAAAACCAGGATACTTCGGTGTTGAGAACAACTACCAAGGACAAACGGTATTGTCGGTCGGTCGCAGTATCCCGCATTCGCCATGGATACTTGTGCAGCAGGTCAGCGCGCCGCAAGCGCTGCGCGAGTCGAATCAACGATTACGCTTTCTGTTGACCACGCTCAGCCTGCTGCTGCTTTCGGTGGGGGTGTTTTCCATCGCTGCTTGGCGCCATGGCAGCAGTGTGCGTGCGCAGCATCAGGCGCAAGAGCTCCGCGATAAAGCCTCGAAGCTGCAAGAGCAGACCGAACTTCTGCACGCAATTACCGATAATATTGACACTCACACACTGCTGCTCAGTAACGAAGAGAAAGTGTTATTTGCCAATCAACACGTTGCCGATGTAGCCGAAGTCGACAGTTCGGAGCTTATCGGCAAAAGTCTGACCGCCGTGCTTGGGTCGGCAGCGGTCGGCGAGTTGGCCGCCGACATCGCGCATACCAAAGCCAGCCGCGAAGCTTCTACACGGATGCTAGAACTGCAGTACGGCGAGCACAAAGGCACTTATCACGCCTCGGTACTTCCCATCGATAGGGTAGGCGAACACGCGCATCCGCTATTGGTCGTATTAAACGATATTACCGACTTGCAAAGCATTCAGGCCCGGCACACCCGACTATTAAACAGCCTGGTCACAACGCTGGCGCATCTTGTTGACCTGCACGACCCGTACTCGGCGCATCACTCCGCGCGCACCGAGGAAGTCTGCGCGGCATTGGCACATGAGCTTGATCTCAACTCTGCCGCGCGGCAAACACTGCATTTGGCCGCTACGCTGAGCAACCTCGGGAAAATAATGATACCCAAAGATGTGTTGATGAAAACCGACGCATTAACCGATGCCGAACGCGAATTGCTACAAAAACATGTGCAATACGGCATTGAGTTGCTGGAAAATCTCGAATTTGAGGGACCGGTGCTGGCAACCATCGCCCAGAAACAGGAACATATCGACGCCAGTGGCTATCCCAACGGGCTCAGGGGCAATGAAATGTCGCAAACGGGAAAAATCCTTTCAGTGGCTAACGCCTTTGTTGCCCTGGTTAGCCCGCGCGCATACCGCGAAGGTGTATCGGTGCGCGAAGCCGTTGGCCAGCTTATGCAGACAGATACGAACAAATACGATCGCCACGTAACCGCCGCGCTGCTGCACGTGACCGAAAACCGCAAAGACTGGTCCGACTGGTCTGTCTGAATTCAAGCGGGTCTAGGCTTATATCAAGCGGTGGCGTGAGTCGCTTGCTGGAGCGCTTTTCAAAAATGCGGCAAGTCGCTTCCCAGCAAGCAAAAATCACCTTATCTCATTGATAGCTGGTTGATTTTTTGGATTGTCAGGGATTTCGTCGCAGCTCGAATAAACACCTGCATTACCTATGAGCAGATTTTGCAGAATAGGCTAATCTTATCCTTATAGGCGCCACATTTATGGACTGCCCGGGGCGGTCTGGTGTGCGCTTACGCGTCAATAATTAAGAGAAACTCATATGTCGTCGCAACCCGTTCCAAGCGCGTCCGCTGTTGCCAAGCCAGTACCGCGCGTGCAAGTAGAATGTGAATTACGCAAACACTTTTTAGCGTATTTCGATGCCAAGTTGGAGCTCATGCTTACCGAGCTAGATGGGAGCTTGTTCGAGCGTTCCAATAATTCGAAATCCAATGTAGACCAGACCATTTACATTGAAGGTTTGAAGGCGTTGCGAGCAAGTTCGCAAGACCTGCGTGAGTCATTCAACGATCATCTCGGTTCACAGTTTGACGCCTACTTTAAGCATGCGCCAACACGCCAGAGCGGTTCAGCTGATCTCGATTGTGACGATCTGGAACTGGTCGACCAGGAAGAATGGGAAGACGATCTGGCCGTATCGATCATGGCATCGCGTGCCAACAGCCATTGCGCGCAAATACTGTGGGCCTTGAATCAACGGCTAGCAGTGATTCGCGGTGGCAAAGTGGGTGAAGAACAGGAAAACCCCTGCGGACCCAGCAACGTCGCGCGTGCGATTCAGGTGGCCATCAAACCGCTGGACGCGCATGAGAAAATCAAAAGTAGCATATACGCGCAGTTTGACAGCGTAGTGTTAAGTCTGATGCCAGATTATTTGACCGAAGCGAACGCGCTGATGGCAAGTAACGGTATTCTGCCAGATCTGCGTTTTTCGATGAAGAAGGCTGGCGGTAGCCCTAACATCGGTCCGCTGCCAGGCGCGGATGATCGGGTCGCTGACGAGGCGGCCGTTGAAGCAATGACCGCCAGCGCGCCGCCGCGCGATTATTACCGCCGCGAGCAAAACATACTGGACGCCATTATTCAGTGGCAGCTGCAATCGCTGGCCCGTGGAGCAACGGGTGTCACCAGTCAGGGTGTGGAATTTGGTTCGCTGTTTAGTCAAAACGCCACCGAAAAAGAACGCTTCTCTAGCGAGGATTACGTTCAGGTCCTCAATAATCTGCAGCGCACGCAACGGGAAGAGGGCATCGCCAAACATCGCGATTCCGAATCGATCGCCAACGTAGAGAAGCAATTGGTTGGTGAGCTGAAAACATTTGGCGGCAAAGACCGGCGCAAGGTCTCCGGCCCGGATGCCAACACCATCGACCTGGTGGGCATGATTTTTAACAACGTGCTTGACGACGATAGCTTGCCGGCAAACGTCAAGGCGTTAATCAGCCATTTACATACCCCATTTTTGAAAATTGCCTTATTAGACAAGCAATTTTTTGCCAAGGCTGAGCACCCGGCGCGGCGCCTTGTAAACGAGCTGGCAGAGGCGGGCGCATACTGGATTGTCGATGGTCGTGATGATCTCAAGGTGTACGACAAAATTGAATATGTCGTTAACCGCATCATGGAAGATTTTGGTTCCGACATCGGTTTCGTGTTCGAACTGCTGGAAGAATTCACAGATTTCGTTGCGAACCTGCAGAAACGCGTTGCACTGGCCGAAAAGCGAACATCGCAAGCCGAACAAGGTTTGGACAAGCTGGAAGTGGCCCGCGCTCAGGCCAAGTGCCTGGTACAACGCCGTGGTGCGGCAAAGGATCTACCCGTTGCCGCCAGTGATTTGCTGGAGACAGCATGGGCCGACTTTCTGGTATTCGTCTATTTGCGCTTTGGTTCCGACTCCGCGAACTGGAAGAAGGCGGTCGTCATGCTGAACCAGGCAGTCGTGCGTGTGCACGCGTCCATTCTGGCGCAGACCACAGGAGCCGTCACCAGTCATGCCGCGATAGAACGTATTGATGCGGCCCTTAGAAAAGCCGTTATCGGGGTCGGTTACGCCGACCAGGACGCTGATGGCATTCTCAACGCGGTGCAAAACGCCAGCCGGGTTG
>JBPCXM010000712.1:0-3826 GCA_051008535.1 Pseudomonadales bacterium
GATGGAAACCCCGCAAAGTATTTTACATGCTGAAGCTATAGCATCAGCATCGCCTCGTATGGGTGGTTTTGTGATGGGCACTTCCGATCTAATTAAAGATATTCATGGCCAACACACTAAAACACGATTGCCAGTAATAGCGAGCTTGAATTTATGTGTGCTTGCTGCGCGTGCATACCAATTGATAGTGCTTGATGGTGTTTACTTAGACCTTGATGACGAAGTCGGATTTAGAGCCTCATGTGAGCAAGGCTTAGAGCTTGGTTTTGACGGCAAAACCCTTATTCACCCTAAACAACTTAAAGCTGCTAACACCGTATTTGCACCGACTGCTGCCGAACTCGAGTTCGCTGGCCGCATTATTGCTGCACATGCTGAGGCCGAGGCTGGGGGTAAAGCTGTTGTGTTGGTAGATGGTAAGCTAATTGAAAACCTACATGTACAAGACGCCCATCGTATTGTTGCCTTAGCAGAGGCAATTCTGATAAGTGGTGAATAATAAAGACGATGCGCGCCCAATTATTGTAGAATCTTGTCGATGTCGGAAGGTAGGGCCAGTTGTTTTTAATTCGATAGGGAACCTGTTTCTGACTAACGGCAATAGAATATGGGAGGATATGTGACTACGAATACGCAAACCATTTACTACACCCTTACTGATGAAGCGCCATCGCTGGCAACATGTTCTTTACTTCCCATTATTAGAGTATTTACAGCAGCTGCGGGCATCGAAGTTAAGATCAGCGATATATCTTTAGCGGGTCGGGTGCTGTCCGCATTCCCCGATAACCTAACCGAGGACCAAAAGGTCGCGGATGGATTGGCGTTCTTAGGCGAACTTACACAAGACCCTAATGCGAATATTATTAAACTGCCAAATATCAGCGCTGCTGAACCTCAGCTGAAGGCATGTATCGCAGAGCTGCAATCGCAAGGCTACGATGTTCCAGACTTCCCAGAAGAGCCACAAAGTGATGCAGAGTGGGTAATCCGGGAGCGTTATTCCAAGATTCTTGGTAGTGCCGTTAACCCGGTACTGCGTGAAGGTAACTCTGACCGCCGTGCGCCTGGAGCCGTTAAAGCTTTCGCCGGCAAGTTCCCTCATTCTATGGGAGAGTGGAGCAAAGCATCCCGAACTCATGCAGATTACATGCGCGGTGGTGATTTCTTCGCCGAAGAACAATCTGTGACCATTGATAAAGAAACAGATGTTCGTATCGAGTTTGTATCTAGCGACGGCTCGGTAGAAGTAAAGAAAGAACTACACCTGCAAGAAGGTGAAGTGATTGACGGCATGTTTATGAGTTGCGAGGCACTTTGCCAATTCCTTGAAGATAGCCTCGAAGACGCTAAACATGCAGGCTTAATGTGGTCCCTGCATGTTAAAGCGACCATGATGAAGATTTCTCATCCGATCGTATTTGGTCACGCAGTCAAGGTATTCTATAAAGACCTGTTTGAAAAGCATGCTGAGCTTTTTGAGCGTTTGGGTGTGAATCCAAACAACGGATTGGGCAGTATTTACGATAAAATTCAATTGCTGCCGCGTTCTGGCCGAGAGGAAATCGAGAAAGATATTCAGGCCTGTTACGAAATGCGACCTGAAATGGCCATGGTAGATTCAGTTAAAGGTATTTCTAATTTGCACGCACCCAGTGATGTCATCGTCGACGCTTCCATGCCTGCCATGATCCGGGCCGGAGGTAAAATGTGGGGCACAGATGGCAAGCTGAAGGACACTAAAGCCGTCATGCCGGAGAGTACCTACTCTCGTATTTACCAGGAGGTGATTAATTTTTGTAAAACTCACGGCGCCTTTGACCCAACCACCATGGGAACTGTGCCAAACGTTGGTTTGATGGCTAAGAAGGCTGAAGAGTACGGCTCACATGATAAGACCTTCGAGCTGACCGAAGCAGGAACCATGCGCATTGTTGATGCCGATGGTAATGTTTTAACTGAACATGAAGTGGAAAAGGGAGATATTTGGCGTGCATGCCAGACCAAAGACGCTCCCATACGTGACTGGGTCAAATTAGCTGTAACTCGTTCACGCCAATCTAACACGCCTGCGGTGTTCTGGTTGGATCCAGAGCGTGCTCATGATCTGCAGCTGGTAAAGAAAGTTGAAAGGTATTTGCAGGATCACGATACAGATAGCCTGGATATTCGAGTTATGTCTTACAATGACGCCATCCGCTTCTCGATGGAGCGTTTGATCCGTGGCCAAGATACTATTTCCGTGACCGGCAATGTGTTACGTGACTACTTAACTGACCTTTTCCCAATTTTGGAGTTAGGTACTTCTGCTAAAATGTTGTCTGTCGTACCGATGTTGTGTGGCGGGGGAATGTATGAGACAGGTGCCGGCGGTTCTGCCCCCAAACACGTTCAACAGATAGAAGAAGAAAACCACCTGCGCTGGGATTCTCTCGGTGAATTTTTAGCGATAGCGGTTTCCTTGGAAGAAATGGGCATTAAGCGTGACAATCCGCGTGCCATTGTGCTGGCCAAAAGCTTAGATCAAGCTACTGGCAGGTTGTTGGAAAACAACCAATCGCCTTCTCGAAAAACGGGCGAGCTTGATAACCGTGGTAGTCACTTCTGGCTCGGTTTGTATTGGGCAGAGGCTGTTGCTGCGCAGACTGAAGATGCTGAACTAGCTGAGCAGTTTACACCGCTGGCAAAAACACTTAATGAAAAGAAAGACGAGATCATTGAAGAATTCCGTGTCATTCAAGGGCGCCCAGCTGAGTTGGATGGGTACTATCATGCCAAACGTGAAACGGTGAAGAAGGTAATGCGTCCAAGTCCAACTTTGAACGCGGCATTGGCAGCCGCTAACACCTAAACAATTTGGTATGTACTGGCTAGGAAGGCGCTGTACTGCTGGCGGCTGACAGTGCTTGAACTATTCGCGGCGCTCGAACAGTGCAGCAATGCCCTGACCACCGCCAATACACAGGGTTGCTACAGCATAGCGCAGGCCGCTCATGCTGGATCGCCTTCTGCCTCTGTAAATTCATCGAATTAAAGATGTTCGCGCTAAAAAACCATCTCAGGAACATCGTCGGGAATAACTAATTCCCCGCCGGTAAGCTTTGCAATCTCTTCAACGCTCACACCCGGAGCACGCTCCCGCAATATGAATTTGCCGTCTTCGATGTCCAGTAATGCCAGGTCGGTCAGCACGCGCTTAATGCAACCTTTGCCGGTGAGCGGCAACGTACATTCGGGCAGCAGCTTGGATTCGCCGGACTTTGAAGCGTGGGTCATGGTGACAATGATATTGTCGGCACCGGCCACCAAGTCCATTGCGCCCCCCATCCCCTTGATCAGTTTCCCGGGAATCATGTACGAGGCGATATTGCCGTGGCAATCCACCTCAAAGGCGCCCAGCACGGTCAGATCTACATGACCGCCACGTATCATCGCGAAGGACTCAGCCGAAGAAAATAGAGACGCGCCCTCGATCATGGTAACGGTCTGCTTACCGGCATTGATCAGATCAGCATCCACCTCTTCATCTAGTGGGAATTGGCCCATGCCAAGCAGGCCATTTTCTGACTGCAGCATCACTTGCATATCGTCGGGGATGTAGTTAGCCGCCAACGTAGGGATGCCTATCCCTAGGTTGACGTAGTAACCGTCGTGAAATTCCTGGGCGACGCGTTGAGCTAGTTGTTCGCGGGTCAAAGCCATGTCTAGTCTCCTTATGCGCTGCGCACGGTGCGCTGCTCGATGGTTTTCTCAAACGTACCCTTGATGAGACGGTTCACATATATTCCCGGCAGATGAATCTCATCCGGGTCCAGCTGCCCCACCT
>JBPCXM010000713.1:0-6771 GCA_051008535.1 Pseudomonadales bacterium
GTTCCACGGGATGATTTGGGCTGAGACGCCATACGGTTCGTACAGAGTGAAGTCGAAATAACCGGCGCCCAGCGGAATAGAGCGGCCTTCCAGGGTTTCCGCCTGGTTGCCGTAATACTCGAAATAACGGGCGGCCCCTTCAATTTCGGTGCGTGCTTCCCACAGCGGCTTGCCGCTTTCCAGCGTCAGGAGGGGGGCGATCTCGTCGCGGTGCGTGAGCAGGTAGTCGCCCATCTGACGCACTATGCGCCCGCGTTCCACCGGTCGCATGTCGGTGAGCACACCACTTTCGTGGCAATGTTTTGCGGCCTGTACGGCGCGGTCGACATCCACCGCATCGGCTATTGCATGTTCTGCCAGCTTTTCACCGGTCGCCGGGTCGTCGACCACAATGCGCCCGGCGCCGCCATCGACGAAGGTGCCGTTAATGTAGTTTTGCCAATAGGGTTTGATTTCAATCGCCATCAATGGCGGCCTTCAACCAGCCTTGCAACGTTGCCAAAGAGTGTTCTGAATTAATGCCACAATCGGGATCAACTACCAATGAGCCTGGGTTATAGCCTCGACTATTGAGACCTCTTTGTACGGATTCAACGAGACGCAGATCTTCCTCGATCGTCGTTAGGCGATCTTGTCTCGCAAGTTCCTCCATCGTTTCCGATGCTTCACCATCTATGCTGTGCCATCCGCGCAGAACGTTCACGCGGTCGACATCAATGGGCTGCCACTGATAGGTATTCAGGATATTGCCCGGATAGACCTGGAAGGAAAATAGGGGCCACAGGAACCAGCTCGAATAGGCGCCGGCAAATTCGTTCGCATCGAAATCAACGGCGTAGCTCATCCGGTCCAGGTTTTCGTAAGCACACCATTTTGCTCGGTCTTGAATATGTGCGAATCCGTGTAATACCGGGCTTCGAGTGCATGTACTAGACCGGTCGGCGTATTCATTGTCAGACTCCCGGCTCTTCGCGGTAAATGCCGAGTGCGTGGCGGCGCTCATGGAAACGGTCGATGTTGGCTATCACATCCCTCGGTACTGTAAGATCCAATTTTGGTACATTCATATTGTCCACCGTTGATTATTGTACGACTACGTTATCCTTTGAGCTAGCGCTCACCGTACCCACTTGGGGCAGATTGATCATTGGTGAACTATGCGGCCTAATCGAAACATACCGGCTACCGCACGAGTAGTTATCGTCGGCGGCGGGATTATGGGCTGCGGTCTTGCCTACCATCTGGCCCATGAAGGTTGGGCCGATGTGGTGCTTATCGAAAAAGCGGAACTGACCTCCGGTTCCACCTAGCACGCAGCAGGTCAGATTACGCAGTCCACATCCAGTTTCAGTCTTGGTAAGTGCGTGGACTACAATATACACCTTTATTCCGGCGCACTGGAGCAGGAAACTGGGCAGTCCGTTAGCTGGCATGGTTGCGGTTCCTTGCGGCTGGCGTATACCGAAGATGAGATGGACTGGTTCAAGCATACGCTGAGCGTGGGCGCGGCGCTCGGTTTTCCGATGGAACTGGTAGACCCGGCGCGGGTCGGGGAGTTGCATCCGTTCTACAACCTGGAGGGCGTTCTGGGCGCGCTGCACACGCCGGTCGATGGCCACGTCGACCCGTACGGCGTGACCCAGGCACTGGCGACTGGCGCCCGCAAGCGGGGGGCGAAGATCATCCGTCGCTGTCGCGCAACCGATATCAAACAAATGAGCAACGGCGAGTGGCAGGTCACGACCGAGCTTGGCGATATTGTTTGCGAACACGTGGTCAATGCGGGAGGTACCTACGCGCGCCAAATGGGCGAGTGGAGTGGCCTGCAATTACCAATGACCTCCATGACCCACCACTATTTTGTCACCGACACCGTCCCGCAATTCCAAGAGCTTGAGCGTGAGCTGCCGGTCATTCGCGATGACCGTTTGGTCTCGGGCTATATCCGCATGGAGCAACAATCAGGGCTGATCGGTATTTATGAAAAGGCCAATCCCAACGCCGTCTGGCTGGACCATTGCCCGTGGGAGGCCGAGAACGAGCTGTTTAGCGCCGATTACGAGCGTATCACGCCGTGGCTGGAAAATGCGATGCAGCGCATGCCGATACTTGCCGACATCGGGATCAAACGCGATGTGCATGGCGCCATTTCCCATCCGCCGGACGGTAACGCGCTGATTGGGCCTGCGCCCGGCGTGCGCAACTACTGGTGTTGCTGCGGTACGCAGATCGGTATCGGCTGGGGGCCGGGTCTCACCCGCGAACTGGCTCGGTGGATGGTGCATGGGGCCGCCGACATTTCGATGCGCGAATTCGATCCGCGCCGCTTTGGCGACTATGCGAACAAGAACTGGCAAGTCATCAATGCGAAGGAGGACTATTGCCTGCGGCATGAAATTCCGTTTCCGCATTTCAACCGGCAGGCCGGCAGGCCGGTAAAGCCGAGCCCTCTCTATGACCGGTTACAGGAGAAGGGCGCGGTATTTGAAGAGGTCTACGGCCATGAGCGCCCGCGCTGGTTTGCGCGTAACGGCGTGGCCCAGCAAGATCACTATTCCTTCCGTCGTAACATCGTGCACGACATCGTCGGTCAGGAAGTGATGGCCGTGCGCCAGCGCGTCGGCGTTATGGACATATCGGCGTTTACCAAGGTCGAAGTTTGCGGGCCCGATGCGGCGGCATTTCTCGACCGGCTGGTGCCCAACCGGCTGCCGCAAAAGGAGGGGAGAGTAGCTCTAACCCATCTTCTCAACCGCCGCGGCCGGATAGAGATCGAGCTGACACTGGCCCGTCTGGCCGCTGACCGTTTCTATCTAGCTTGCGCGGCGTTCTTTGAGCAGCGCTTGCTTGACCATCTGAATTATTATCGCGACGGTGAGAGGTTCGAGATTAACAACCTGTCGAACACCTGGGCGGCCATCACGCTGCAAGGGCCTAAATCGCGCGACGTGCTGGGTGCCAACACCAGCGCCAGCCTGGACTACGCGAATTTCTGTTGGCTAAGCGCGCACGAAATCGACATCGCAGGCAAGAAGATGTGGGCGCTGCGAATGTCCTATGCCGGTGAATTAGGTTGGGAAATCCATGGGCCACGCGAAGATATGCTGGTCGTCTACGATGCGCTGTGGGTTTCGGGTGAACGGCATGGTATCGCCGATTACGGGTTTTTTGCGATGAATGCAATGCGTATGGAAAAGGCATTTCCAGGTGCCAGCGAACTCACCAACGAAGTCACTTTGCCCGAGGCGAATGTGCTTCGCTTTGTCAAAATTGACAAGGGCGAGTTTGTCGGCAGGTCGGCGACCCAGCAAAGCCTGGCCAACCCCCTGCCATGGGTCTGTGCTTATCTTGCGATCGAACCCGACGGCGACACCGATGGCCACGGCGGTGAAGCGGTGTTGCTGGGCGGCCGGCGCGTTGGCGTAACCAGCTCTATCGCCTATGGCCATAGCGTTAGATGCATTCTTGCCTTTGCTTACATCAAACCGGAAGCGGCCAAGCCAGGTATCGAATTGGATGTAATTATCATGGGCAAGCCACGAAAAGCCCGCGTGTGTAGTGAACCGATGTATGATCCGCAAAGTCTACTGCCTAGAACGGATACCTGATGAGCAACACCGTGACTATTCCCGAGACCATGCGCGCCGTTGTGCTGACGGGCCACGGTGGCATGGACAAACTCGAATACCGTGAAGACTACCCAACACCGAAACCCGGTCCCGGGGAGGTATTGGTCAAAGTCCATGCCTGCGGGCTTAACAACACCGATATCAACACCCGCACGGCCTGGTATTCCAAAGGCGTTGCCGAGCACACGACTGGCGCCGCCTATACGTTAGCCGAAGAACAGGACGCTACCTGGGGCGGAGCAATGCTCAGCTTTCCGCGTATCCAGGGCGCGGATGTGGTTGGTACGGTTGCTGCTCTCGGTCCGGGGTCGGACGCAAGCCTGCTTGGCAAACGCGTCCTTATCGATACCTGGCTGCGAGACTGGGACGATCCGCTCAATGTCGACAAGTGTGGTTACTTCGGTTCCGAATGCGATGGTGGTTTTGCGCAATACACCAAGATCGACCAGCGCCATATCCACCCGGTCGATTGCACGCTAAGCGACGCCGAACTCGCCACTTTCGCGACCGCCTACATTACCGCCGAAAACATGTTGAACCGCGCCAATGTCGCGGCAAGCGACGTGGTGCTGATTCCCGGCGCTTCGGGCGGCGTCGGTTCGGCGCTGATTCAACTGGCTATCCGGCGTGGTGCTACGACCCTCGCGATGTGCGGCGATGCCAAGCGTGATGCGGTGGCGGCGATCGGCCCGCATGCGGTATTGCCGCGCACCCCCGACAATCTGAAGACGGCGTTGCGAGAGGCGACCGGTCGTGCTGCAGTCGATGTGGTTGCCGACGTAGTCGGCGGGCCGATCTGGCCAAAACTCATCGACACGCTTGGGCGTGGTGGGCGTTATACTTGTGCCGGGGCCATTGCCGGGCCGGTCGTCGAGTTGGACCTTCGCACATTCTATCTGCGCGACCTTACGTTTACCGGCGCCACGATTGTGCCACCGGGTGTGTTTGGCGATCTGGTCGGATATATCGAGCGCGGTGAGATCAAGCCCCTGCTTGCGCAATCCTATCCCCTAGAAAGGCTCCGTGACGCGCAGCAGGCCTTTATCGATAAACGTCATGTCGGCAACATTGTTGTACAACTATGAAGATTGAGCGCATTATCATTTGGCAAAAAAAACACTGCCCCTGCGCGAGCCCTACTGGCTTTCGGGTGGACGCTTGAAATTCGAAGCGTTCGATTCGACATTCGTACGCATAGAATGCAGTGACGGTACATGCGGTTGGGGTGAGGGTTGCCCCTGGGGACACACTTATCTGCCCGCTTTCGGCGGCGGCACCCGGGCGGCAATGGAACTGCTAGCACCCGCTCTCATCGACGACTATGCCGAGGGCGAGGGCGCGCGGAACCAAAATGGCAAGATCAGGCTCGCCGACAAACCAGGTCTCGGTGTCATGCCGCCGCGGGAGTGGCTCGGCGAAGCCTACGCGGTTCATCAACGATAGCAGCGATGAAAATTACTGCGCTCAATGTTTACCATAGCCCGTTAACCGTCCACGAGACTTCACACGTGAAAACATCGGACCGAAAAAATGAACGCTAAGCGAACTCTAGAAAATTTCGTTACTGACACCACACTCCACGCCCGTGCTGCTCGAGTACTACCGGCGGGTGGGTTTGGCAATTTCGACCCCGGGGTCTTTATCACTAAGGGCAAGGGGAGTAGGGTCTGGGACGCGGAGGGGAGAGATTACATCGACTATCTTATTGGGTCGGGACCCATGTTGGTTGGCCACAGTCACCCGGAAGTCATCGAGGCCGTGGAAAGACAACTCAGCCGTGGCATGACTTATTTTGCCAACAATCCGGAAGGGCTGAGGCTCGCCGAGGACATATGCGCGGCGATGGCCTGCGCTGACCAGGTTCGTTTTGTCAGCACCGGCGGTGAAGCCGATATGTACGCGATGCGCCTGGCGAGGGCCCATACCGGTCGCGACAAAATTATGAAATTCGAAGGCGGTTACCACGGTATGGTCGGCGAAGCGCTGATGAGCCTTGCACCAACGCGCTTTGAAGATTTCCCACAGGCTGTACCCGACAGCGCAGGTATTCCCGAAAGCGTGCGCCAGAATATGGTCATCGCGCCGTTCAACGATGCTGACTTTGCGCGTCAAATGATTTCTGAATACGCCAACGAACTGGCTTGCGTGATTGTCGAGCCGTTGCAGCGAATCATCCCACCGCAACCCGGATTCCTGCAAGCTCTGCGTGAAGAAACCAGCAAGCACGGCATAGTTCTTATCTTCGACGAAGTCGTAACTGGCTTCCGTCTATCCTACGGCGGGGCCCAACAGCATTATGGCGTTGTGCCCGACTTGTGCACGCTTGGAAAAGTTATCGGCGGCGGCTTCCCGCTCGCGGCCATTGCCGGGAAAGCCGAGATTATGGCACATTTCGACCAGGCCAAAGTCGGCGAAGCAGGGTTCACCTATCAAATAGGCACCTTAAGCGGCAATCCGATGGCGGCCGTTGCAGGCCTGAAAACCATGGAAATTCTACAACGCCCGGGAAGTTACGACCACATCCGCGAAAGTGGTGAGACCATTATGCGCGCGTTGAAAGAGAATCTCGAAGGCAGAGGCATAGCACATCAGATCGTCGGCGATCCGGTTTTGTTCGATGTAGTATTTACAGCCGAACCGGTGCAGGACTATCGCGGATTCATGCAAGGTGATGCTGAACGCGCGAAACGCTTCAACCGCCTTTTGCGGCAGCAGGGCATTCTTAAATCGGAAAGCAAAATTTACGCTTCTCTGGCTTTGGATGAGCGAGACCTTTCCCAGACAGTTGAGGCGATCGTGTTCGCATCGAAGCATCTGATGGCTGCATAGAAAATGGTTGGCTTATCTCAGCTCGTCTTTAAGCCCCTTGAAGAGACTCATGCACATTAGCAACAAAACCAACACAAAGGGGAAGCCGGTCGCAAGTGATGCCGCCTGCAATGCGGCGAGGCCGCCACCCAGCATCAGGGCGATAGCGACTAGGCCCTCAAAAGTGCACCAGAAAATGCGCTGTGCTACCGGCGCGTCAATTTTGCCACCGGCGGTGATGGTATCGATAACCAGGGAGCCTGAGTCCATGGATGTGACGAAAAACACGATAACCAAAACAATTGCGATGACTGAGGTGATCTCCGTATAGGGT
>JBPCXM010000714.1:0-3638 GCA_051008535.1 Pseudomonadales bacterium
AGCGCTTTTCATACACCAGATTACAGTCTTTATCCTGAATAGAAATGACGCTATTGTTTGAATGTAAATCGATTCCGCAATAAAGTGGTACTGTCATTAGCCTTCTCCAATTTGAGGTGGTCGTTAAAGTGTCGCAACTCTAGTTGTACCACCGGTTTAAGGAGGGGGCTAATGACTATCAACTTAACTCCCCGAGCTCAAATGCAATACGCTGAACCAGCCATTTACGCAGCTACTGCATTTTCCCAGGACGCCAAAGCCCCTTGTCTAAGCAATCGATAGTGCTCAGCTGACACCAAATGATGGTCAAGATTGAATGGATTGTACACGGCAGCATGAACACTCAAGAATCTTTGTGCTTGGCGGGTCGATTTGAACCGGCGCATTCCCCGTTCTCGAACGCGTGTGGGCTGATGTGATAGCTCCGCGCGGTTGTTGGCATATTGCGAAGTATTATGAATTGTATCCGGGATCACTTCCCTGTGAGCAACGCTGTAACTTTTTAATTTATCAGTTACGATTTTTCTCGGCTCACCTCGATGTTTCTTAAGCAGACGTTTGAAAATACGCTCAGTCACTTTGCCAACTCTGCGCGCCTGAAGTAGCACATCAACCACTTCTCCATCCAGATCAACCGCCCGCCATAAATACTGTTGCTTACCTTGGATTTTCACAAAGACTTCATCAATGAAAAATGTGTCCCCATATCCCTGGTGCCAACGCCTCAATCGATGGGCATATTTGGGCCCAAACTTATTGCACCACAGACGAATAGATTCGCGGCTGACGACGATTCCCCGCTCGGCCAAAAGATCTTCGATATCACGGTGACTCAAAGAAAAGCGGTGATATAACCACACGGCGTATTGAATGATATCTGGAGGAAATCGGTGGCGTTTGTATAGAGTCGCTGGTCGTTTCATCCCGTAATTGTCGCACGTTGAACGTTTACGTGGCAGTACCATCGCGTGCCACAGCCATTCGGTCCCGCCAAGCCGCATGTAGAAGACTGGTGCTGCTGACTCTATCCTTTCTGTTGGTGAGCAGTCATACATACCTGCGAATCGAGGCAAATGGATTTGCCGGCTGCACCACGGTTATGCCGCGTGGTTTTTGCCAGCTTCTTGTTAAGATAGCGCACGTCACCAAGTGGTGTGCGTACGTAATAACCTGGCAGGCCACCAAGGACTGCTTTGCGATCGTCGATGCTGAACCCTTCCTGCGAGTAATAGGTGGGAGGATGGGTATGGATTACTTCCTGGGGCTGCCAGCCCTTTGGCAGCCGCGCTGTGATGCGCAGCGTAAAAGTGGCAGGCACCGCCACTGCGTTGGTCACGTAATAACGATTTTGTGTTGACAGCACGAGAAAGCCGACCAGTTCCTGATCGGCATCGGTTTGTTGATAAGCTTTTTCATTGGCCTTGTAGAAAGCCATAACCGCCTGACGCGCTTCCGCGAACCCGTCCCGAGTACTGGCCTCCCAGTCCAGTTGAAAGGCAGCTCGTCGCGTTTTTTTTCGCGCTCGCCAAAGCCGTGAGCCGTCGACTGTTTGTTGCTGGGAGAATAGCGGGATCGTATCCATCCTCGGCTCCTGTTTTTCTGCGGCAAACTCCATGTTGGCAATAAGCGCCAGTATGACTAATGAGCCGACGACATTTGAGCGAAATATGAAATTAAAGGACGCGGTAAGCATTGGGGCGAAGTACGATGTTGTCCATTCTGTCGCGCAGGAGACAGATCTTGGTCCCGAGTTCGCCCGGTGGCGTGCAGTCGGCGTCTTCCATCACCCAGGTTGGGCGCTCTACGGTGAGGCGTGCAGGCTCGCTCATGGCGGCGGCGGGAAGCGCGGCGAGCAGGCCGGCGTTGGTCGGGAGGGCGTTGCAGCTCGCGCCCGCGAAGGCGGGGTGATCGGGTGAGAGTCCGGCCTCGAGCCACCGCTGTTTGCTGATAGTTCCCGTCGCAGGAATCGACTCAGGCTGTTCCGCATAGGGTTGCGATGTGACGACGAATGCTAACCCTATAGCACTCACGACAAGAGAAATAGCTTTGGTGTTCATGGTATTGCTCTCCATTCGCTAGCGAGGACGATAGGACCCAACTCACCGTACGCGCCATCTATAGCCTTACTGTCAAACTCCTTGATTCAGATGAAAACGATTAATACAATTTTGTCGTTCAACCTGAAGAAAGCAGGTCCCGTGCCAAGTTGGGAGTGGAAGGGAGGTACGAATTCATAACTTATTGAATCCTGGGATTTATCTCGAATATCGGGGGTAGCAGGGTGAGACGGCGAACGCATCCCGTTGTCCTGAAAAGTTGGCTCGCCGCTAACAGTACAATCGACGTTAGTTCGCCACGCCGGGACCCTCTGGGACATAAACCCGCTCGCTGGAATTCCCGCCTAGATAAAACGCGTCGGTTGGATTATTCCCCGGGGCGCCGGGAGTGAGTGCGTTGGTTGTGACATCAGTTGTGTAGCAGCCTTCCTCGGGATGAGGGGAGTGGCTCATCGTTGGACTGCCCGCTACTGAGCCTAGTGGACCAGCGCTAGCTGCGTGGAGAATCGGGTGAATTCGCTTTGGGTGCCCCAGCTGGCGAAAACGGGTGTAGTGCGATTGCGGCGTGCCGGACGATGTCGCAGATCCGATTTTAAAGTGCCGCAAAGTCTGGTGTCGAAGCACAAGCGACCGTTCGAAAGGCGATTATCAGCGTGCGACACTTGATTCGGTTGAAGAGCAGGAGGGTCGTGAGCGCCATATTACTGCTCCGATCCTTGAACGTCTGCAACGTTGGGTACGCCGTCCACCCAGAGAACCGAATGTCATGCTCCGGCTACTGTCGTTTGAGCGGCGGGTTTCACTGGAGTAAGCTTGTTTTTGACTCTCGATGTTTGCGACACCGGCAGGCCCTTCGAGACGGTTCCGGGAAGCTCAAGCATCCGCAAAACTTTGACAACTAACGTCCACTAATGACAAAAGCCATTGTTAACCGGTCCAAACCGCAGGTTTTCATTTGTCCCGGCTGGTCTGACTAAACGATTTCACACAGATTATCGCATCCTCGGGCTCAGACATCTTGTTCGAAAAAATACGGCCGATCCAGGTCTCAAGGGGTCAAAACTGTACATTGAAGGGACAGAAATGTTATTAACTGCCGCTCAAACCCGCCCTAAAATGGCCTCCACAATGAACGTTCTATTGCCGTACAACTTCCCGGCTAACCGCCGCAGACCACAGGTTGCTTGACGAGGTGCTGTTTAATGAAGCTGATCAATACAGACCTGACCATTCCCGAACCCGGCAAGTTAGCATTGGTAGAGCGATCCTACTCGAAAATACAGAAATGGCGTTAAGCGTGGCGCCATAAATCCTGCAACCACCTGGAGACCCATCATGACGACTGCCAAAGACCTGGATTACCACATTCACCATCTCTGTATTTATGACGACAAACCACGGGAAAATATGTGGCCGTATCTGCGTTGGCATCACGGCGTGACCAACTACTTCTCGGGTAATGTCTTCCATGTGACCGGCGAAGGGCACTCCGATTACACATTTCTGGGGTGTGGAGGGCATGCCTACCAGATCCAGATCGAAGCCCCGCCCTTTCAGTTTGAATACGAGCGCAACTGGTGG
>JBPCXM010000715.1:0-12575 GCA_051008535.1 Pseudomonadales bacterium
TTGGTGTGGCAGGTCGCACAGCTGTGGCCCGTTTTCACCGCGAAGTAAGGCTCCGCGGCGGCGACTGGTGCAAGTATTGCGATCAACAATAACCAGGCTGTTTTCATCGCAAGAGTTCCCTTAATTATTCTCGGCACCCGCATCAATCCAGGAACGAACCGCTTCAATCAATTCACTGCTCAGTGGCGGCCGACCCAAAGGCATTTGGTTATTAACAATTGCCGGACCACCTTCGATTTTTCGCACGAGATAGCTGTCATCGGCGTTACCAGGATTAACACGTTGTAACGCCGGCGCTTGACCCGAAGGAATGCCGACAATGTTGGCAAACGCCTCGCCTGCGGACAGGTTCTGGCCGGCGGCTGGGCTAGCACCCGTATGACAACCAATGGTTGCGCAGCTGGGAGTAAAGACATTGTCTTGAATAAAACTGAAGGTGGCGGCAGCGGGCGCGGCCGCAGCAACAGTGAACGTGCTAACAAAATCGCCGCCGTCCGTACCATCGCCGTCGCCATCCAGCACGACACCATCAGCGTCGGTGATGGTAGCGGCGATCAACGTTAGTTGATAGCTGTCGTCTCCAGCCGTTACGTCGGTCAAGTCTATGGTCGCGGTCGCTTCGCTGACGCTGACACTAGTTGGTGTGATATCGACTTCATTGCCATCGGCAAATGTGCCGTCACCACCGCTGCCTTGTAACGTAACTTGTTCGGCGCCCAACGTACCGTCGGCCACGGCGCGATTGAAAGTCGCAATAATTGACGCCGGTAGTGCATCCACTTCCGCGGCATCTTCAGGGCTAGTCTCAGACACAACAAAAGGCCCGCTGGCTGGAGGATCCATGGTCGGAACATCAGGGGTTGGCACGGGCCCATCATCGCTGTCATTGTCGTCGCTGCAGCCTGACAGGCACAGTAGCAGCATAGCAATCGGGATAACAAATCTCTTACGGCTCATCATAGTTGCCTCGCAACGGTGGTGTTATGATTGTGTTCGGCTTTCCAGCGAAAAGGTTCATCGAATTTTATTTGTTTTCTATTGAACCTTTATTGCAGATGTAAGAACCCACTTATGGGAGGAAACGTCTTACGACTATGCAAAGCGACCAGGAATTATTGCAGAGAATTGACAGGGGCGACGAAGACGCTCTAGGTGAGTTGTATGATCTGTACTACAAATTGATGAGCCGTTTCGTGTTGGGAATTACCCACGATGCCCAACTAACTCTTGAAGTCATCAACGATGTTTTTATGGTGGTGTGGGATAAGGCCGGCAGCTTTCGCGGTGACTCGGCCGTATCAACCTGGGTGTTGGGCATTGCCTATAAAAAAAGCCTAAAAGCCGCGACAAAACAACGCTGGCCGCTGCCGCTGGACGCTATTGCTGATGCAGCCGATGAAGGCGAAATTGAAAAAGTAATACGCGATCAGGAAATCAGGAAGGTACTGTCGAAATTGTCACCGGAACACCGTGCAGTTGTCGAATTAAGCTATTACTTCGGCTACTCGTACAGGGAAATCGCCGACATTTTGGTTTGCCCGGAGAACACGGTTAAGACACGAATGTTTCATGCGCGGCGTATGTTGCGCTCGCTGCTGGAGGCGTAAACGAATGACCCAGGAACATGACTACGTTTACAATCTCTTGCCGTGGTACTTAAACGGTAGCCTGCATGAAGACGATACGAACCGGGTCAATGCGCATCTAGATCAATGCAGCACTTGTGCGTTGGCACTACAGGAAGAAATTAGCATCGCCCAGCAGCTGCAGGAAGAGCCGCCGGCAATGCAACAGCTGCTAGCGCAAAAAGAACGCAATTTTACGCAACTAAAAACGAAACTGGAGCATTCGAAAAAAGTCCAGCCTTGGCGCCCAAAGATTCCGCAGGTGGCAGTGTTACTATTGTTTACGGGCTTTCTGGGCTTCTTTGGCGCGCGCCTCGCCAATGATGATGGAGAGTATGTGACTTTATCACGGCCCGCTAAAGGTGATGCTGCTGTGCTTCAGGTCATGTTCGACTCGCACACCACGGAGCGTGAATTGCGCCAGCTGCTTTTGGACGCCGATGCCAAACTCTTAAACGGCCCAAGCCAAAAGGGAGTATATCGATTGCAACTCCCAGCAGACGTAGACGCTGCGGCGTATGCGAAACGCCTGCGTGAGCACCCGGCAACCCGTTATGTAGAAATGGAACTGCATTGAAGATCTCTAGGGCTACTCTTATTTTTCTGCTAGCGCTGCAAGCGTCCTGCGTGGCTTCGCCACCAATAGACATTGGCAAGGCGGGTAGCCATTTTCTGGTGACATTTAATCAAGAGCACTTCTCGATCACGCCACCGTCTGGTGGCTCAACCCACGTGTATCACGCCGGCGACGCCTGGTTGGTACCGCTGCACTTACGCGCACGCATCAAGCGCCTGGAAAAGAAATATTCCGTTCGTGAAATAGATGGCTGGCCGATAAAATCACTCAAACTCTACTGCGTTGTGTTTGAAGTGGACAACAAGCGCGATTTAGCGCAAATACTGGCAACGCTGCGTGGCGATGAAAAGATCGCTAATGCACAAGCAATGAATACGTTCAATGCGCTAAGCAACAACTCCTATAACGACCCGAAATTCAACTTACAGTACGGAGACTACGCCGCCACCGTGCAAGACCTGCACCAGCATACGCGGGGTCTGCGCGTCAAGGTAGGTGTGGTCGACAGCACAGTGGATACGCGGCACCCCGACCTATCCGGCCAGATTAAGAAGCAGCACGATTTTGTTGGCGCAAGCAACGTGCGCGACCAATTGCACGGCACGGCCGTCACCGGTGTTATTGGTGCCGCAGCTAACAATGGTGTGGGTGTGGTAGGCCTGGCGCCCGAAGCTTCAATTTACATATACGGCGCATGCGCCAACGATGGCGAGGCAACCCGTTGTACCTCGTTCACCTTGGCAAAGGCACTAGAGCATGCCATGGAAGATGGCATAGACGTACTCAATCTCAGCCTGGCTGGGCCGCAAGACGCGCTACTAGCCGAGCTTATTCGAGCTGCACGCGCGCGGGGAATGATTATAATCGCCGCCGCGAATCCTCAATCTGGACAATCGAATTTTCCAGCATCGATGACCGAGGTATATGCCGTCAGCGGGAACGACGATAACCTGCTAGCCACGACTGGGTCAAACTGGTTTGCTGACGATGAACGCCTAAGTACGCAGGCAGGTGGTGGCTACCAATTCTTTTACGGTAGCTCGGTCGCTGCTGCCGGAGCCAGTGGACTGGTAACATTGCTGCGTGCCGTTTGGCCTGCGGCACAGGCAGAGGAACTACTGCGCGCATTAATGACCTCACCATGTGGAGCCGTTACTCAAGCCGTAAGTAACGACCGCTTTCTTTCCGCCCTGCAAAAAGCGGCGCATTGCGATACAGCTGAACAGGCGGCATCCTCGGAATCTGCAATACAACAACCATGAATCACGCGAGGTATAGCGTAGCCTTTTTCTTGCTTGTAATCGCGCCAACTGCGCTCGCCTCTGGATTACATGGCCATATTGGTATTGGTACCGACTATGTGTTTCGAGGAATACGGCAAACTGCCGATGGAGCCGCAATCAACGGCACTATTGAATACCAGTTTGAGCGCGGGTTTTACCTCGGCGTTTGGGCCGGCCGTTTGGATTTCGAGAACAGCTTCGATTCTCGCGATGTGGAACTCGATTACTTCGTCGGCTATCAAGGTCGTATCAGCAAGTCCGTTACATTCGATACCGCCATCGTACGCTATACGTACCCCGGACAGAATAATTTCATTGATTACGATTGGACTCAGTGGACACTCGGCTTGATCATATTCAACCAATGGTCGCTGCGGGTTGGCAGCGAAGAAAACTGGCTGGGGCGAGAGAAAACGACCAGTTTCGTCGACCTGAGTTACCAGTATCCTCTGCCACTGGAAATCACGCTGGAGCTTACCGGCTCTTATCACCGCGTTGACGAGATTGTTCCTCGCAACTACCGGCATTACGAGCTCGGCGTGTCACGACCAGTTGGCCCGTTACAAGCACGCATCGCGCTGGTTGGAACCGATTCTCGTGGTCGCGAGATTTTTGGCGACCGTGCCGAAACACGTTGGGTTGGCTCGATTAGTTGGGCATTTTAGCCCGACTAGTTACCTTAAGCGTCGGGCTCTTCCAGCACGCGCTTAGGATGCACGCCACCGACGAAACCCATAAAGGGCGGGTGAATGGAATAGCCGAGCAGGCGTTGAATATTCTCACTGAACGAGCGCACCTGTTGCAGCGGAATCGACAAGCTAAAATTCTCTTGCTGGCGGCAAAAGGGTGCGCAGTACTGCGCGGTGGCGCACATGCGCGGTCTGTTAGACTTGTTTTCACCACCGCCGTGCCACAAGGTACCAAGAAAGAACAGCATGGACCCGGCCGGCATCACGGCAGGTATGGCGAGCCGCGCTTCGTCCTCCAGTGTCGGCACACGGTCGTCCCACAGGTGGCTCTTGGGAATCACTCGCGTCGCACCGTTTTCACCGGTAAAGCCGTCGATGGCAAAGATGGTCGCCGCGCCTAGTGCACGGCGAGGACGCGGCCAGGGATAGAAAGCATCGTCAAAGTGCAAAGGCTGGGCTGCTTCCTTAGGTAGGATGTTAATAACCTGCAATTGGGACAGCAGGTAGTTCGGCTCGAATACCTTGTCTAGTAAGCCAAGCACGAGGGGATGTTCCACCAGAGGATTCACCACATCGGTGTAGCGCATCATGGAGTAAAGTCGCTGAGTAGCGAAACCCTCGAAATTATTGCGCCCTGAATCATGCTCGAAGTGCGCCAGCGACACCTCTTTTATCTCGTCGATCTTACTCTTCGCGATCAGGTTTTCGACAACAACGTAACCATCGCGTTTTACCTGTCCCAGCAGGCGTTCAAGCAACGCGGGATCGGCGGCTTGTTGCGTGCCAGCCGTCGATTTGTATTTTCCGGCCAGGTCTGCCGTCTGATATTCATTGATATCCATAAGCCTCTCTTACGGTCCACTGGCCAGTATTACTGCAATTAATCTATTCATTCATCGTACACGCCATAGCTTATTTAGTGTTAGGCGTCCAGACCGCGCGTTTTCCATAGCAGATAAATAACAGGTAGTACGATCAGAGTCAAAACCAAAGTTGACAGCATTCCGCCGACCATCGGTCCCGCAATACGCTGCATGACTTCCGAGCCCGTACCACTGCCTACCATGATCGGCACCAGACCGGCTACAGTGGCAGAGAACGTCATCATAATTGGTCGAACGCGCCGCGCCGCTCCTTCAAGCACCGCAGTTTTTACTTGTGCACGAGTTGGTTTGTCGCTTACGTTGTTAAGCGTCGAAAGCATCTGTTCATAAGATTGATTTAAATATACCAACATCAAAATACCGATCTCAACGGCGACCCCGGCCAACGCGACAAAGCCCACGCCCACCGCAACCGAAAACTCGTAATTCAAAAGATACATTAACCAGATGCCGCCGATCAATGCAAACGGCACAGTACCCATAATGATGGCTACTTCGATCATGCTGCGAAAATTCAAAAACAGCAACACCGCAATGATCGTCAATGTCAGCGGAATGACGGCCTTCAATCGCTTCTTGGCGCGCAGCATATATTCGTACTCGCCAGACCAATTCAACGAGTAACCCGGCGGCAATTCCACTTCCGCGGCGACGAGACGCTGCGCTTCCTCCACGTAGGAACCCAGATCACGGTCGCTGATGTCAATGAAAGTCCAGCCATTTAAGCGCGCATTTTCGCTTTTGAGCGCTGGAGGACCATCGGAGACATAAATACGTGCTACATCGGCGAGCGCAATGCGTTCATTATTTGGCGTGATAATGGGCAGTAGTTTGAGTTGTTCCGCTGAGTTGCGATACGACTGAGGATAACGCAAACTAACGGGGTAGCGCTCAAGCCCCTCTACCGTTTCAGTCACATTCATGCCGCCAATTGCAGTGCGCACGACAGCTTGGACATCGTCGATGTTCAAGTTGTAACGAGCGGCTCGACGTCGGTCAATATCGACTTTAATGTAGCGTCCGCCTGCAACCCGCTCTGAATAGACGGACACCGTACCCGCAAGCTGTGGCAGTACCTTCTCTAACTGCTGGCCTATTTCTTGAATAATGGTGAGGTCAGGACCGGCTACCTTGACTCCTACCGGTGTTTTTATTCCTGTAGCCAACATGTCGATACGATTCCTGATCGGCATCACCCAAATATTAGCCAAGCCTGGAAAATCAATTAGGCTGTTGAGTTCGTCACGCAGCTTTTGCGCAGTCATGCCCGGCCGCCACAGTTCACGCGGCTTGAGCTGGATAACTGTTTCTATCATGGTCAGCGGCGCCGGATCAGTCGCCGTTTCAGCGCGCCCGATTTTACCGAAAACGGTTTCAACTTCCGGCACCGTTCGAATCAGCTTGTCGGTTTGTTGCAGTATTTGCCGCGCCTTGCCGATGGAAATACCAGCATAGGCGTTTGGCATATACAATAAGTCGCCTTCATCCAGCGGTGGCATAAACTCACTGCCTATGCGACTGGCGGGCCACAAACCCACCACCAACACCACTAGCGCAGCGAGCAAAACGGTTTTAGGGTTCCCCGATGCCGCTTCGATAACGGGCCGGTACAAGGCGCTAATGAATGTGTTTAACGGATTTGCACACTCCGATTTGATCTTGCCACGAATGCAATATCCCATCAGCACCGGCACAAGGGTCACCGCAAGCCCGGCGGCGGCTGCCATGGCGTACGTCTTGGTAAATGCCAGTGGAGTAAACAGCTTTCCCTCTTGTGCTTGCAGAGTGAAGACTGGCAGGAAGCTAATGGCGATAATCAGTAGTGAGAAAAATAATGGCGGGCCAACCTCAGCCGCAGCATCGGCAACCGAACGCCAACGATCTTGCGCTGCGTCATCTTCCCGTTCTAAATGTTTATGCACGTTTTCTATCATAACTATGGCACCATCGACCATGGCGCCAATTGCAATGGCGATACCGCCCAGCGACATTATATTGGCGTTCAAGCCTTGCTGATGCATCACCGCAAACGCCACCAGTATGCCCACAGGTAAGCTAAATATAACAACAAGCGCCGAGCGAAAATGAAACAGGAATATGGCGCAGATCACCGTGACAACCAAAAACTCTTCAACCAAGGTCCAGTAAATATTGCTCGTTGCGCGAGAAATTAAGCGCGATCGATCATAAGTCGTCACTAGCTCCACGCCATCGGGTAGACTTTTTTCGAGCTGTTGTAGCTTTTTCTTGACGCCCTCGATAGTGCGCTGGGCGTTTTCACCGTAGCGCATCACTACCACCCCACCTACCACTTCGCCTTCCCCGTCCAACTCCGCAATACCACGACGCATTTGTGGGCCAACTCCGACCTCAGCAATAGCACCCAATAGTAGGGGTGCTCCTCGTTGGCTTAGACCCAATGGAATATTTTCTATATCTTCTACGCTTTGCAAATAGCCGCTGGCGCGCACCATATATTCGGCTTCGGCCATTTCAATAACTGAGGCGCCCGCTTCCTGATTAGCCCGGCGAATGGCCGTGCTAATGTGCGCTAACGGTATTTCGTAGGCGCGCAGCTTATCTGGGTCGACCGTCACCTGGTATTGGCGCACCATGCCCCCCACAGTCGCGATTTCGGCAACTCCCGGCACCGTTTGTAGTTCAAATTTCAGAAACCAATCTTGAAGGCTGCGCAGTTGGGCGAGATCATGTTGGCCACTTCTGTCTACCAATGCATAGTTGTAAATCCAGCCCACCCCTGTGGCATCGGGGCCTAACTCGGGCGTAGCGTTAGCTGGCAACCGACCGGCTACCTGACTTAGGTATTCCAGCACTCGCGAGCGCGCCCAATACAGGTCGGTATCGTCTTCGAAAATAACGTATACAAACGAGTCACCAAAGAACGAATAACCACGCACTGTTGTCGCCTTGGGTACCGACAACATAGCGGTGGTCAGCGGGTAAGTAACTTGATCTTCAACTACTTGAGGCGCCTGCCCAGCATACGAGGTTTTGATAATGACTTGCACGTCTGACAAGTCGGGAATAGCGTCGACTGGCATGTTTCTTAGCGCGTAGTAGCCCCAGCCCGCCAAAGCAAAGGTGGCCAGCAAGATGAAAAGGCGGTTTGCTATGGACCAGCGAATCAAGAAAGCGATCATGGTCTCCGCTCCCCATTCTTCTCCTGTGTCTGCGGTTGCCTGCTCTGCTGCATACTATTGCGATTCGTCGGTTCTGGCTGATTCTTCGCGGCCGGTGTTTCAATGCGCGCCAGATCGACGTCAACGTTCGACTCAGAATCAATCAAAAATTGCGCCGATGTCACGACCAGATCACCGACGGCCAGTCCAGTGAGAATTTCGACCCGACCGGCTGACTCGCGCCCTAACCTTACCGGTACTGACTTAAAGCGACCGCCTCCCGACGCCTTAACAACTCGATCCATGGCAGCTGTTCGAATCAACGCTTCACGAGGAATAGTCAACACTTCAACGTCAGTGTCATCAAAGATCGACACGCTAGCAAACATATTGGGCTTCAACACTTCATCGGGGTTGGGAATTTTAATGCGCAAGCGCATGCTGCGTGATTTCTTGTCCAGTACCGGGTAGATATAATCGACCGTACCTTGCCACGAACGCCGGCCAGACGACTGTACTGTCAGCACGACGCGTTGATCGGGCTTAACCCAACCGGCCTGCCGCTCGAACACTTCGGCAATAAGCCAAACGGAATCGAGTCTACCAATAGACAGGATTTTCTTCTGCGGACTAACGAACATGCCATGCCGCACATTTAATTCGCTGACGTAACCCGTTCGGTCCGCATGGAAGGGAACGTACTGCAACGCCGTTTTGCGCTTCGACAGCGCCTTAATTTGTTGTGCACTGACTCCGAAGGCTAGTAACTTTTCGCGCGCGGCATTCTGCAGCGATGCGTTGCCATTGCGCTGCGCTGCAAGCAACTCCTCTTGTGCGTTCACCAATTCGGGAGAATACAATTCGAAAAGTAGCTGCCCCTTCTGCACCGGATCGCCAGTGCTGGTTACCGCCAACGATCCAATCCAACCCTCTATGCGACTGTGAATATGGTGAATTCTATCTTCATCAAATTCAACGAAGCCTACCGTTTTGATACGTTGTACCAGTGGCTCTCGCTTAACAGGCGCGGTGCGAACGCCGAGGTTATTTTCTACCCGTGGTGATATCACCACCGTGCCCATATCGCCAGCGTCTGTCGCATAGACGGGGACCAAATCCATACCCATCGGTGACTTGCCAGGCTTGTCCCGACGATAGCCTGCATCCATGGGCGCGACCCAGTACAGCGGTTTTTTTGCACTTGCATCGCTTGTTTGGTCGGTCACGGTCTCTTGCAACATTGAGCGATCTATAACGATACCGGCGGCGACCGCCAGTGTGATTGTAATCAGCGTACGAATTATGTCCTTCATTGTGCATCCTCCAAATCGGTAGCGCTCGGCAACAGATAATGCAGTGTACTGAGCGCTTGTTGTTGCTCTGCACGCAGTCGGTGAAATTGCAGACGAAACTGTTGCTCGTCAAGGTAGGCGCGCATCAGCTCGGCAAAATCGGAGGTGTCGGCCTGATAAGCTGCAAGAGCGGCTCCTGCTTGCAAACGCGCTCGCGGAAGAATTTGTTCTTGATACAGAGCGAGACGTGCCGAGAGTTGCCGCCAGCGATCGCTAGCCGACAAGGCGTCTCGAGTTAAAGTACGTAGTGCTTCCATGTGCGCATCATGACTGGCCGCGCGCTGATGGACTCGCGCCGAGGCTACTTTGTCCTGCCTCTTTGCGGTAAACAACGGCATCTGCACAGTAGCGACGAGGCTTAGAAAATCCGCTCGATCGGAGCGATCAAGATTGTCCCCATCTCTAATGCCGTAGCCAAGCTCCAGTGCCCACCGCGGTTTGTAGCTCTCTTTTGCAAGATCTAGCGACTGCTCACTGGCTTTGACCTGGCTGGCAAAACTTTGTAACAGAGGGTGATGTTGTAGCGTTTGCGCCACTGCGTGATGATCGCGCCCAACCAGTGAGCGCGTCTCAAGGGTGGCCCAACGTGGCGTAAAATCACTCGCCAGGGCCGCCGGACCAACCCAACGCGCAATGGCATTGTGCTGTATATCACGTTGAATTTTGGTTTGTAGCAAGCGATCATTAAGCTGGCTTATTTCCAGTTCGGCGCGAATTACGTCTTGTTGTCCCTTGCGCCCTACTCTGTACAACGACCGCGTTGTGTCTAGCAACTGCGCAAATAAGCCCCTGTCTTTCGCATAAATGTCCGTTGCGTCCTGCCAATACACGGCTTCGTACCAGCTCGTTCTGAGCTCGCGTAACACGGCCAGCCGTCGTTCCTGTGCCTTGAAATCCATACCCTCGGCTACAAATAGCGTGCGCTCCTTACGCATTGCCAAGGTGCCGCCTGCAGGAAACTCTTGCTTCATGGCGACGCGAATTTGCGTCATCGGCTCCTGGTCAAGGTCAAAGGTATCGGTGGGCAGGTTCAAACCACCGATTTGCAATTCCGGGTCTGGTAACTGCCCATCAGCGACGGCAATATCCCTTAGCGCCAGCGCCTGCTGCCGAATGTTTGAAATGCCCGGTTCGTTAGCGAGCGCTAGTTGCTCGGCCTTGGCTAGCGTTAACGCGTTCAATGGCGCAGTGGCGAGACCGAGCAACAGCCCACAACACAACACGGCTCTGTGCTGCAAAGTACGGTACATGATAGGTAATATCATGAGACCTCCAATAGAGTGTCCAGCGGTGGTTTAGATTAGCAAGCGTTTCTCAAGCAAGAAAAACGACTCAAAGGTGAGCCAGAGGCTCAGAGGGGGAAGTGTCTAATCCAGAAAAACGCAGAGCAGCAGGTGGAGCCGTGGAATGAGAGCGTGGCTGTCAACGGTATCGACCGTCGGAAACGCCACCAGAGTCGGTTCGCTGAGAACGAACAGCCAACTCAGCAAAACAACAACGAATTGCAGGTCAATATCGGGTGTGGATTTTATTTTCAAGGCCTCGACTGCGTCACAGCAAGACGAAATAGCAGAATCGTCGCAACAATCATGCGCGGTACTTGCAGCGCCATGGTCAGTGTGAGTAACTGCACCGCTGTGCTCTTCATGCATGCTCATAGTGCTGCCATGCTGCACAGAAGGCTGTGCTGCAGCCGCAGCAAAAGATTGCGCATAGCATAGCGCCATCGTACTCCATAGCCACCAGACGATAAGGCTGGGATAGATAAGCCAACGGCGATTATGTGACAGTCGAGTCAGCATAGAAGCTAAGATGTTACGTTAAACATTAAGTTCAAGTTTCAACATAGCAAATAAGTGCGCAAAATGTAAGGAAAAAGACTTGAATTCGCGGTCCACGCGCAGCAAACGCTGGTAACGGTTCAGCGACCTGCCGGTCGCAACAGCTCCCAATAACGATCGATAAACTCGACGTGATTTTTTCTGTCCTTCATCGGCAGTATGAGCAGGTTATTGGCCAATCCCGCCGTGATGTCGACAATATTTTTGCTGACATCATCGGCGTCGATGTCCTTGGCGATTTGCCCTTCCGCTTGCAACCGCTCAATAAGATCGCGCGTGAACTGGTAGCCTGCAAGCAGCTTCTCGCGCTGCTCGCGCAATACTTTTGGGTGGGTAAGCGCATAGGTAGATAGATTGAGACGTACCCGCCATTCCAGCTCTGCTTGCTTGTCCAGCGGTAGCACATTGATCACCAGCGGTTTGAAAGTATCGAGGCTGATGGCGCCCCGCGCAGCCGCGACAAAACGGCCTTCGATTCGCTGTTCTGCCCAATTCAGCGCCGCCAATACAATCTCGTCTTTGGTTTCAAAGTAGTGGGATAACACGCCGAGGGAGCAAGCCAGCTCCCGCGCGATGCGACGGGTAGTCAACGCCTCCATACCCTGCTCAGCGATGATTCGGGCTGCGGCTTCTGCCACCTCTAGGCGGCGCTGGTCATGGTCAACTATTTTCATGCCTATATTCTACTTCCAGTCCTTATACGTTTTTAGCATAACATATATCGGTCATACGTCCGAAATAATATTTTAAATCGGACGGTTGTTATGTATAATGAATTTTATATTGAACAAACGATCAATATAGAATTGAACCCGTACCTCTTAAAACTACCAGCGAGGCAATACCATGAGCGGATGTCCACACTTTGACCTGATCAGCCCCGAACGCTTTAGCAACGGCGTACCATTCGATGATTTAAAAACAATGCGCAAGCAATGTCCTGTATCGAAACAGCGCGACCCCATACTTAACGATGACTACTGGGCGATCACCAAAAAAGAAGACATCGACTATATCTCGACCAATCCCGCCCTGTTCTCTAGCGAAGCCGAGACCGCAATCAATGAAGCCTTCGCACCCGAGGAAAAGGAAGCGCTGCGCATGCAGATTATCAATATGGACCCGCCGCGACATTTGCGCCATCGTAATATTGTCCGCAATGCCTTTACCCCCCGCGCGGTGGC
>JBPCXM010000716.1:0-5318 GCA_051008535.1 Pseudomonadales bacterium
AAAAGAAATCCAGCGATGAATTCACTAACTAAGATTTAACGAGAGTCTGATGAGCACAGGGATTCGCGACTTGAAAAAATCCTACCAGAGGGATGGTTTTGTTTCCGGTGTCGAGATAGTGAGCGCTGCGCAGGCTGCTGCACATCGTAAAGCAATGGAAAGCGCCGAGTCAAAGATTGGTCCATTGCACTACAAGACGAAAGTGCACACCATATTACGATCGCCACTGCAGCTAGCGACGTTGCCGAGGGTGTTAGATATTGTCCAAGGGCTTATTGGGCCTGACATTTTGGTCTACAACGTTACCTACATTGTGAAGGAAGCCGATACCGCGTCGCACGTCAGTTGGCATCAGGACTTAACGTATTGGGGTCTGAGCCATGACGATCAAGTCTCCATGTGGTTGGCGTTATCACCAGCCTCAGTTAAAAGTGGTTGCATGCAAATGATTCCTGGCAGCCATGTGCATGGCCGCTTAGCCCATGACATAACCGAAGACAAGACCAACGTACTTTTTCAAGGTCAGACCGTGCCAGATGTGGATGAAACCGCTGCCGTGACATGCGCGCTTAGACCCGGTGAAGCCTCATTTCACCATGGGTGGACCCTGCATGCTTCAATGCCAAACAATAGCACAGACCGACGCATCGGCCTAAATGTTCAATATATAGCACCCCGCGTGAGACAAACGAAGCACGACCTTGATTCTGCAATGCTGGTGCGAGGTCAGGATCACCACAACTATTTCTTAGCAGATATTCCGGCTGAGACCGACCTCGAACCGGCGGCAATGGACCGTCAAGTCCAGCTTGAGGCGCGTTACCGAGAGATTGCAGGAACAGGCTAAATCCAATTGTGATGGGAGAGAGACATGGCTCAGCAGTTTGAAGAACAAGGCGGTGCGGCGACCATGGACCCACATCCGATGCTGCGATGGTTAACATCACGGATCGCGACGCGGATCTCCCGCCCGGAGCGACTCGATAAACAGCGCGCCCGCATTGAAAAACAGCGGATAAAGGCTGGCCAATCTCACTCAGTAGAATACTTCCACCAGATAGACGATGGCTACAGCCATCTGGCGGCGCAGGTTCTCAAATCCCTCACTGAGCGCTACGACATAGAGTTGGTCTGCCATTTGGTGAGCGGCCCCCTCGGTAAGAACAGCGCAGAACCGGAGCTGCTGCTCAAACTCTCTCGCTATGACTCCTTCCACGTGGCCCCTCATTATGGTCTCGAATTTCCGAATCACAGTGAGGAATTGCAACCGGCATTGGTGAAAGTTGCCGCCGGAATTCTGGCTGCGCAGTATGCAAACGGTTTTGTCGATGTTGTCGCTGAGGTTGGGCGCGCTCTGTGGGCGGACGACGAAGCGGGCCTGCAAGCCATGGCTGATCGGCTGGGCTGTGCTTCGGATGAGAAGGTTCAGGCACGCATGGAAGCCGGCAACACTCGTCGACATGCGTTAAAACATTATTCCGGTGCCATGTTTTACTATGGGCAGGAGTGGTATTGGGGCGTTGACCGGCTCTATCACCTGGAGAAGCGCCTGGCGAAATTGGGGGCAGACAAGCAAGCAGACAAACCCATGCTGATACCGCGACCTGCAGCCGAGGCGGGCGGGCTAAAAGACAACGGCAGTTTGACCCTGGAGGTTTATCCTTCGCTGCGCAGTCCTTATACCGCAATTGCGTTTGATCGTTGCATCAAACTCGCCCAAGACTCAGGCGTTAAGCTGGTGGTTCGACCAGTGCTGCCAATGGTAATGCGCGGTGTGCCGGCAACCCGCGAGAAAGGCATGTACATTTTCTCGGATACTGCCCGTGAGGCACGGGAGGCGGGTGTTCCTTTTGGTAATTTCTACGATCCTATTGGCGATCCCGCGCGTCATTGCTATTCACTCTATCCGTGGGCCTGCGAAAAGGGTAGGGGCAATGAGCTACTCAGCGCGTTCCTGAGTTCTGCGTTCGCTGAAGGCGTCAACACGAATAACGATAAAGGTCTGAAGATAGTCGTAGAGAAGGCCGGCCTCGACTGGGAAGAGGGCAAGGGTTGTGTGGGCCAGCCGGAGTGGGAAGCGCTGTTGGAAGCCAACCGCCTGGCCATGTATGATGCGGGTCTGTGGGGAGTGCCGAGTTTCAGATTGCTGGACGCGACCGGCCAGCAATTGCTTGCGCTCTGGGGGCAGGACAGATTGTGGTTGTTTGCGCGCGAAATACAGCGGCAGCTGGCTGCAACCACTTAATCGTCAGCTTAGTGATGTAAAGAGGAATGCGTCTTTGTGTTGTCGAGGCTCCCTAGATACTGAGATCATGCAGGTTGTAGTCCTTGAGATCCGCTCTAGCTTCCTCATTCCAGCTGTAGTCCTTGCCCGACTCCACGAAAGGCTGGTATTGGTAGGATTCTTCTTGCGGGAAGCGCTGTTTGCGCGCATCTATGGCGTAGCCAATTACGCGTGAGCGGTGCTCTATCACATCCGCGTCGTAGATCTCGGCTTGACTATGTATGCCTGCCCCCATCGTACCGAGAACAGATGAACGGCGATGAAAGCCGAAGTTTACAGTAACCCGAGGCTCAAACCCGGAGTTGGCGAAGGAGCCATGAACAAGCTGGCGGTTACAGATAATGACATCGCCGGCATTGCAGACGATTGGAACCGCGCCTTCAATTCTCTCGCTACCGGCTTCCCCAACCAGTTTTTTTATATCGATTCTGCCAAGCTTATGGCTGCCTGGCTGGACCCAGACACCATTAACGGCAGTGCTGCCATAAGCCTGAGCCATGAAATTGAAGCCATGGATTCCCTCATCGAATTTTTCGCTATCCCAGTGGGTATCTCCGTCCTGGTGCCAGGAAACAGCTGCACCTATGCCGGGCTCTTTGATAAACAATGCCTCATTGAAAGGCGCAAAATCGCTGCCGTTTACCGCCTCGGCGACCCGCAGTAATAGCGGATGGCCGTAAACACGCAGACAGGCATCGGAGAACTGCAGTGACCCAAGTAACACAAAAGGGGCTTGCTTTGGGGCGTCTTCGTCAGCCTTTGGCTCGAAGAGTTTGACCTGATGACGGCCATTCGCAATATCGGTGCCACCTAATGGGTCGCCCAGGGGTTTTGACCAGATCAGATTGGGAGCCTGACAGTCCGCACCCAGTGCCGCTTTGCCATCTCTTGTTAGTGGGCTACCGGGTTCGGCGGGAAAGCTAGCGCGCAATGCCTCAATGTCTGCGGTGATGTCCATGAGTTCGTCTTCTTTCAAGACGCCCTCGAAAATATAGAACCCGTACCGGGAGTACGAATCAATGATGTACTGGGCCAGCTTACCATCAGTGTCGAAGCGGATGGGACCGCGATTGTTCATTGCCAGAGCGTTTCGCTCCCCATCAATGAGGTATTGCCGCATAGCCTCTGATTGGTCGCCGTAATGTGCTGCGCAAGCATCAATAGATTTGCGAATGTCCTGGTTCATGTCGTATTCTCCACTTTACAAAGTATATACATCATCAAATTTTATTAATAGTAAAATCTGCTGTCAAGTAGCTCTTTGTTAACTGAGTAAAAAATGAGCAAAACAAGTGTGGCCCGTGGGAATAAGACCCGCCAAACCAATAAGGAGCTGCGCAGGCAGCGGATTCTGGATATTGCCCGTGAGCAAATAGCCAGCAGGGGATTTGAAGCGTTCACTCTCAAGGATCTTGCGGCTGAAGCTGAAGTCACCGTGCCGACGGTTCACAATCTGTTTGGCAAGAAGTACGACATTTATCGCGAGCTCTGTACGGAAATGGTGGTGCGTATTGAGCAAGTGCTCTCTAATCCTGAGATTTCAGATCCGATCATGGCGATTGAGGCCTTCGTGGACAATTTGCTAAGCCTGTATCGCGACGACGAGGCTTTTTATAGGGCGGCTTTTGTGGCTGGGGAGAGAGCTGGGCTATTCGAGCACGACCTACCTACGGGTATTTACAACATGTCGCTGAAAATCGCCGAGAACCTTTGCCGTCAGGCAAAAGAAAATGGGTTTCTAAAGGGTAGGGTGGATAGTGGTATTCTGGCAGAGCAGCTTTTTAGTTGCCAACGTCTCGCCAGACACGACTGGGTGGGTGGGTACATCGACCTTGATCGCTATCGTGCACAGGTGCTGATAGGTATGTGTTTGACGTATGCCGCCGATGCAACACCAAAGTTTCATCTACGGCTGTGTACAACCATTGACAACCTGATTCGGGACAAGGCGGGCAATTAAACACAGTCCCATCGCGAGAACAGACCAATTTTCGAACCAGGCGTTTTCCCGCAATTTTGCTCTCGCCCATATTCCTGTCGGTATTGAATGGCGCATTTTGCGTTCTTTGGCTTCGTGTTCACAAGACATCCAGAATCATTTATGGAAATAGACTATCCAGCCGTCAATTGAAGCAGTGCCGCGATCAATGCGATTACCAGCGCGACTACAACCCGGGGGCCTCCGAACATAAACCACGGCGAAGCGGGAAAGGCGAAGGTCTTTTCAAGCGCGGCCAACTTCAAACCATGATGCTCGCTGCCGATGGTTGGCGGCAACATTTCCATAAAATCACGGCGGCTGCGATAGCGGACCATACCCGCCGCCGACCAGTCATCAGCGTGGTCACAGGCGACGTTTTCTATGTTGCCGCTAGCCGCTGTTGCTATCATCACCGGATGCCCGGCTTTGCGCAGCAGTGCACCAAGGAAGATCTTTTGGTAGGCGCCAAGCTTTTTCCGGGATTCGCCCACGGGCTTTGCTAAGTGCAAAAGGTTGACCATAACGAAATCTTTACCGTCGTCATTAGCCAGAAAATGACGCACGTGCTCCACTTGTTGTTCTGTCAATGAACTCCTGCCATCGAAGAGTCGCATGGTTTCCGCGACTTCCGCAGCGGTGATTTTTTTACGAAAGCCAACATACCAACACCAGAAGGTTGTATAAAACAGTAGAGCCAGGCTCCAGATTACGGTTGCTGTCATGATTGTCTCCGGGCGATGTGTTGTGTCAGATAATGTTCCAACATGCCTCGTCCGGCGAACAGCTTGTTGACGTCTTCGTTTGCTGGCGCGCCCATGCGCTGTAGCTCGTCCTGCACATGCAGGCGTGCCATATTCAGGCGCTTCTGAGAGCGGGCCTTGGTAGGGCCGAAACCGTAGTCATACTCGCAGTACTTCTCGCCGGCGAGACCTGCGGCAATATTAGCGGTTGCAAACGGGAGATAGCTGCGCTCGATATAATCGAGTATTACGGCGAGTGTATCCGGCACCTGGTCATTCGGTAGCCAGTCACTTTCACTGTTTTGCTCGTCGC
>JBPCXM010000717.1:0-3967 GCA_051008535.1 Pseudomonadales bacterium
TGCAGCGCCTGCAAGCCATAGCGCAATCATCCCGCCGGGCAAAGCAAGCAGTCGAAGCGCATGGTTCACGCAAAATTGTAGATATCGTCGACCTGATTCCTGCGGCTGGTCAAGCCATGCTGGGACGCGTAGTCGGCAAGGTGAGCGGCATGCTAAACCGGGCCGTCATGTTTAATTGCCCTATATCCAATTTGCCCGGCCCGCAGGAGCCACTGTCCATGCTAGGTGGAAGGTTGGTCAATATCGGCGCGGCGATGCCGGTGATGCCCGGCTTTGGTCTGTTTATCGGTCTGTGTACCTGTGCCGGTAACCTGAGTATTTCTATGAGCTCCGCCGCCAATATTATGCCCCGACCACAGGACTTGGGCGACAGTATGGAGTTGTCGTACAACGAACTCCTGACGGCAACAAAACGCAACAGGAAAAAGCGCTAATGCACGATCATCGCGAGTTACTCACCAAGATTCGTAGCGGTCGAAAAAATAGTAAGGTGACCGCATTTTTTGATTTGGACCGCACACTGATTGCAGTTTACAGCGCCGTGCCTTTGTTGCTGGAACAATACAAGGCGGGCTATGTCTCGCCCCTAGGCGCTTTGCAGCAAATCGCGATGGGCATTGGTCAGAGCCGCGCTATCTACGAGTTCGAGGAAGTGCTGGAAACCGCAATCAAGTCATTGCGAGGTGTCAGCGAAGACGAGTTCTCCAAAATGGGCGAGCTGCTTTTTCATAAGCACCTGCGCCGCAAAGTCTACACCGAGGCGTTGGAAATTATCGACGCGCATCGCCAGCGCAATCACCGCCTGGTCGTGGTCTCTTCGGCTACGCGTTACCAGATTGAACCTGTCGCCAATGCGCTGGGTATTGAAGACATCTTGTGCACCGAACTGGAGGTCGAGAACGGCAATTTTACCGGGGTTGTGCAAGGGACACCTTGCTGGGGTGTTGAAAAGCTAAACGCTGCACAAACCTGGTGTAAGCAACACAAACTATCACTCAAGTCCGCCTGGTTTTATACCGACGCCCTGGATGACTTGCCCTTGCTGGAGGCCATTGGCCATCCGGTCGCGGTCAACCCGTCAAAGGCGCTGGGGGACCATGCAAAAGCGGAGGGGTGGCCCAGCTTTTCTTTTCGCAGCAGAACCCGGCCCAGCCTGCTGGACGTCTCCCGCACCGTCGCCATGTACGGCAGCATCATTCCTAGCAGTTGGTATGGTAAAGCAACACAGCTGCTTGGCGCTGCAGGCAAACAGAAAGCGGCTCTTCGCAGCTTTACAACTTTTTCGGACATAGGCCTGGATCTCGCCGGCGTTAAGCTGGATATCAAGGGCGAGCAACATCTCTGGGAACAGCGCCCCGCCATTTTTGTCGCCAACCATCAGAGCATTCTCGATGGTTTTATCATGCCCAAGCTTGTACAGCGTGATTATTTCATGATGGGTAAGCAGGAAGCGCGCGATATGCCCTTCATGGGCAAAGTAATGGAAGAAGCGGGTTTTATTCTGTTTGACCGCAGCGATCGCGAAGCAGCGCTGGCCGCCTGCGATGATGCCGCGGAACGCATTCGTAATGGCGAGTCTCTCTGTATCTCCCCGGAAGGTACGCGCAGCTTCGACAACCGCCTCGAGCCGTTCAAGAAAGGCGTGTTTCATATCGCCATCCAGACGCGCGCGCCCATTGTTCCGGTCGTCATCAAGAATGCGTCGGAACTGTGGCCGCGTGGTCAGCTGTTTGTTCGACCCGGAACATTGTACATAGAAGTGTTAAAGCCAGTTTCAACCAAGCGTTGGAAGGTGGAAACCTTGGCCGGCCATTTGGACGATCTGTACCAGCAATATCTTAGCGCGCTGAGCCATGAAAATTAGTGATCAACCATCGATTCAAGAACCCGACGTTCTTGTCGATTTGCATCACTTCCTTGATGAACGTGGTAGTGAGGACGTTTTATTCATTGCCGATGCCTCTACCACTATAGAGCGCAATTTACTGGACAACTGGATCAACTCCGCCGTCAATGGCACGAAGGTAGCGTGCTTTGAGACCTGCTTTGTTGATCTGGCGAAATCTCCGCTTGCTATTGACGCGAACTTTCGAAAGGTAGTAGATGCCGCCCTGCCCGGCACTTTGATTATTCCTTTACGAGTACTTTGGTTACCTCGCGCCGGCAATGTTCGACGGATAAGAGATGCTTTGTTAGGCAACCCGCATAAACCAGGCGCAATACTCCAACGCGTACTGTTACGCTATGCTCCCGAGCGTTGCAGTTTGTCCTATGGTTCGCCGGCCACCATTACTGAGCTTAATACCCGCCTTAGCACGCAGGGCAGTAAGCAAGCGACAGATGGAAATGGTTTGGCCGAGTTTGTCGTTCGTCAGGCAGTTCTCACTTTGCAGCAAACAGAACGGGGCGTACGCGGCAGCCGATACAAGCAACCTCGCTTCGTCAAGGAAGATATCCTGGAAGACCCGGAATTTATCAAGGATTTAAACGGGATCTCCGAGGACACCGGGAAAAACCAGCACGAACTAACAGAGGAGGCAGCCCGGTATATAAAAGAGCTTGTGCCCCGCTCCACTCCCCTCGGCCTCGACCTGCTGGTAAAACTGAGTCGTTTCGTTTACACACGCGGCTATGATGCGGAAATAGAATGTGACGCGGGCCAAATTGCGAAGCTTCGTGATTTATCAGCAAAAAGCCCCGTTATTCTATTGTGTAATCATAGATCGCAGGTGGATTCGTTTTCGTTATACACGGCGCTATTTGACAATGACCTGCCGCATCCGCATACCTTCGGCGGCATCAATATGAAGATGCCGATAATCGGTAGCATTATGCGCTCTGCGGGGATGATTTTTATTCGCCGTGCCTTTAGCGACAATCCGGTATACAAGGCAGTGCTACAACGATATATCGACTACCTGGTCAGCAAGCGATTTCCATTGCTTTGGTCTATCGAAGGAGGGCGCTCTAGAACCGGCAAGCTGATTCCTCCCAGGTACGGTTTGCTGCACTGGTTGCTAAATTCTGCAAAACGGCATGGCGGCAGTGAACCCTTGCACATCGTGCCAACGGCAATAGTCTTCGAGCAAATCGCCGATGCCGGCTCTTACACCCGAGAACAATTGGGCGGCGTCAAGATCCCGGAGAACCTGCGATGGTTTTTCGGCTATCTAAGGAGTTTCAAAAACCCGCTAGGAAAAATACATATCCGCTTCGGGGAGCCGGTTCTGGCAGACACAACTTCTGCCTCCGACTTACAGGGTTCCAACGCCGAAAGTCATTCTGCTCAGCAGGTACAAAAGCTGGCATTTGAAACCTGCGTGCATTTGAACAACTCGACACCCGTCACCAAAGCCTCGCTGATTTGTATGGTGCTGTTAGGCGCTGCTCCACAAGCGCTGACCGAAACTGAGATGACGGAAGAGCTTGACACACTGCTGGGCTATATGCGTTCACGCAACTTTTTGGCCATATTCCCGCTGGACTGGTCTGGTAAAGAATTGCTGGCGCACGGCTTGCCCGCATTACAAAACAATGGAGTGATAAGTTGCTTCTCGGGAGGCATAGCGCCGGTGTACAGCGTCGCTGAAAACCGCATGCTGGAAGCCGCCTACTATCGTAACAATGCCATTCACTTTCTTTTTATTGGCGCCATTGCAGACTTGGCTCTCGCGCGACTTTATATCGAAGAGAATAGCGAATATTCGATCTCCGGCTTTGACGAAGCCATGCTGGATTTACGCAAACTACTGCAGTGGGAATTTTTCTTTCCTGAAAAAAGCGTGTTTCTCCAACTTGCGCATGATGATCTCAGCTTGCGTCACCCGGAGTGGCATGCCCAATTGGCCAATGGCAAATCCGGATTGCGCGAGGTTTTCCTTGGCTTATCTCCAATCCTGGGTCATTCGGTACTGGAACCTTATCTGGATGCTTATCGCGTCGTTGCGGAACAACTGGCGAACCAGGA
>JBPCXM010000718.1:0-3756 GCA_051008535.1 Pseudomonadales bacterium
TTAAAAGACAGTCTGAATAATCCTGATCGTAGCGAATAGGGACATAAATAAACGCTGCGTGGCGTACCAGGCAATTATTGCTGGTGAGTTGATACGAATCAATAATGCATGCCGATTCACCCGCTAACATAGACATTTGTACTTGTGCCAAGGACGGCTAACGGTGGACTAGCGGGCTTAAGACTGAAGGGAGGGGCGGTCATGCAACTCTGCGATCCCGTAGATCTGCGCCGCGAAATGGTCGAACATCAGATCAAGGCGCGTGGCGTGCGCTCGACCCTGGTTCTTGAAGCCATGCGCAAGGTGCCCCGCGAAGAATTCATTCCAAAGGCCTTGCGCGAGTTTGCCTATGACGACACGCCGTTGCCAATTGACGGCGATCAGACAATTCCGCAACCTTATATCGTCGCCGTAATGATTGACGCGTTGGCGCTTGAGGGCGGGGAAAATGTTCTCGAAATCGGCGCCGGGTCGGGTTATGCGGCTGCAGTGTTAGCCGAGATTGCCGGACAGGTGTACACGCTGGAAACGATAGCCCAGTTGGCGCAGCAATCCGCGGCGGCACTGGACACTCTCGGTTACCACAATATTCATGTACTGCATGCCGATGGCGCTCTCGGTTGGCCGGAGCATGCGCCTTACGACGCGATTTTAGTGTCTGCCGGCGGACCCGAAGTGCCGCTTGAGCTGCGCGATCAATTAAAGCTGGGTGGCCGCTTGATCATGCCGCTTGGCACTAATCCGCGGGCGGAAGAACTCGTTCGCGTGACCCGCCTTAGCGAGAGCCGGTTTTTGACCGAAGATATTGCCGATGTGCGTTTTGTGCCATTGCTGGCAGAAGAGGGTACAACGAAAGACAGTGCGAGACGAGTTACCGCGCCAGCGCCAGTGCAGCACGAAGGCGATTACGATGCAAAACTGAGCCGCGCAATAGCCGCAGCGTGCGAACCGATCGATTCTATCTATAGCGTCGACCTCGATCCCCTGCTCGATCGTATTGGCAATGCGCGCGTGGTATTGCTCGGCGAGGCAAGCCATGGCACGTCGGAATTCTACAAAATGCGAGATCGCATCTCGCGCGAATTGATTATTAACAAGAATTTCCGTTTTGTTGCAATCGAAGGTGACTGGCCAGACGCGGCGCACATCGACCACTACGTGCGGCACTTCGAGTACCCGCCTTCCGAATGGACGGCTTTTGCCCGCTTTCCGGTTTGGATGTGGCGCAATAACCAATTTCGTTGTTTTGTCGATTGGTTGCGCGCCTACAACGCGGATACAATTCCGAAGTTACGAGTCGCATTGCATGGCTTGGACCTGTACAGTTTATACAGCTCGGTCCGCAGCGTGCTGCAGTATCTTGAAGAGGTTGATCCACACACCGCGCAGTTAGCGCGCGCTCGCTACAGTTGTTTGACACCCTGGCAATCAGACCCGGCGAGCTACGGCCGTGCCGCGCTGACGGGTGCTTACCGTAGCTGTGAGAATGAAGTGGTCAGCATGCAGGTGGACATGATGCGACGGCGGCAGATGTACGCCGAGCACGACGGCGAACGCTTTTTGGATGCCATGCAGAATGCCAAGTTGGTCGCTAATGCCGAGCGCTACTACCGCACCATGTACTACGGTTCACGAACGGCGTGGAACCTGCGCGATAGCTATATGTTCGACACATTGAAAACGCTGCTGCAATATCATGGCATGCACAGCAAGGTCATTGTGTGGGCGCATAATTCCCATATAGGCGATGCGGCGCACACAGAGATGTCGGCGCGGGGCGAACACAATATTGGTCAGCTATGTCGGCAGGAATTCGGTGAGCGTGCTTATTCTATCGGCTTTGGCACCCACGATGGCACGGTGGCTGCGGCATCCGATTGGGATGGACCCATGGAGATCAAGACCATCCGCCCCTCGCTTGAGCAGAGTTACGAGCGACTGTGTCACTCGACAGGCGTTGCCCAATTCCTGCTGCCTATGGGCAGGCATTTAGCGCCCGAATTGCAGAGTGGCTTATCGCAAGCGCGGCTGGAACGTGCCATTGGGGTAATTTATCGCCCTGAAACCGAACTGGCCAGCCACTATTTTCAAGCCTCGCTGCCGGCGCAATTCGATGAGTTTATCTGGTTTGACAAGACCCGCGCCGTGTCCCCGCTGCAGTCGAAAATGCTGGCAGGTTTACCCGATACCTATCCATTCGGAGTTTGATTAGTATGAAGACATTCGACACGATTAACCGTTTCCTCCAGATCAGCCTGCATGAGCGCGGCAAGCGTAGTGCTGAAGACGAGTCGCCGGGCATTCGGCCGTTCGTTACCATCTCGCGCCAGGCAGGGGCAGGCGGCCACACCCTCGCCGAAGCGCTGATCAAGGCGTTCGCCGAACAGGAAGACGAGGACCTGTTTGGTGAATGGCAGATGTTTGATCAGAACCTGGTCGAGATGGTAGCTGCTTCTCCCGACCTGAAGGTGTCATTGGAAGGACTGTTGTCGGAGGAATACAGCACTCGCACCGACGATTTCTTTCGGCAAATCCTGAGTGCAACAACGGCTCAGGATATGGTTATGCTGAGGATTTTCCGCCTGGTGCGCAGCCTCGCCGAAGTTGGCAAGGTGATTATCGTCGGCCGCGCCGGCTCACAGGTAACCCAGGATTTTGGCCCCAGTGTTTCCGTGCGCCTTATTGCGCCGGAGGAGGTGAGACTCAGGCGCATGATGGATCAATATCAGCTAGCTGAGAAGCAGGCGCGGGCGCTGATTCACAAACACGATACCGGCCGCGCGCGACTGATCAAGCGCCACTTCAAAGTCAACGTCGACGACCCGCTACTCTATGATGTGACCTGGAACACGGAGGAGGTTAATCTGCAAGCGATCGCACAGGCCATCGCTGCCGTTCTCCGCAACCGGGCAGCCAGCTTTCATACGGTTGAACGCACGCAATGAATATAACGCGACCAGCATTGTCAACATCATGAGTAGCAACCCGCCACACCCAAAACGATGAAGAAACACAGTACGGGCGCGCTATCCGAAGAAGAGAAGACTTCTCAGGACAAACGCTATCGAGAGCGCAATGCGGCCGATGTGGACTATGACTTCGCGTTCATTGGTACTGGTAATGCCGCGCTGACGTGCGCGACGCTGCTTGCTAATCTGGGAAACAAAGTCTGCATGCTTGAAGCCCACGACAGGCCTGGCGGTTATGCACATACGTTTTCGATAGGCGACTACTCGTTCTGCGCACAGGTCCACTATATCTGGGGTTGCGGAAAAGGTGGGAGAATCTACGAATTCTTAAAGCGCCTCGGCCTCGAAAACGACATCACCTTCGAGCTTTTTGACATGGACGGATACGATCATATGATCATGCCGGACGGCAAGCGCGTCAAAATCCCATACGGCTGGCAAGCACTGCAACGTAATATCGAGGCGGTCTATCCGAATACTACCGGACTCGCTGCCTTCTTCAAGATAGTCAACGCTGTTCGGAAAGAAATGGCCGCACTGCCGCGGAAAATACACTGGTGGGACTATCTCTTGAAGCGCCACTACTTCCGGACTCTGTTGCGGTATCGCAACGCAACGGTGCAGGATGTGTTCGATGCGTGCGGTATCTCGCTCGAGGCGCAGACGATACTCACCGCGCAGGCAGGTGACTTGCTCTTGCCCCCGGATAAACTCTCGGTACTCTTCTATATTGGGTTGCTTGGTGGTTATGGCACGGGGGCATATTCGCCGACAAAACATTTTAAAT
>JBPCXM010000719.1:0-4883 GCA_051008535.1 Pseudomonadales bacterium
AACGTTGGAATTGAGTGCAGCTTTGAGAGCGCAGCTTTCTGCGCAGAGAATTCCTGTGCACGATGTGCTGTTACCTAACAGCTTGGGATTGGCAGTAATCAAGGCGCTGTTGCACGCGCCTCGACATGCGCTTTATCAAGTGTTGATTCTTTTTTCGGCACTTCGTCAAGAGGGCAACAGCGCGGTGACACGGATCGCCGCCTGGTTGGCGCTGGACCAACAACTTGCCGCCGCGCAGGCAACGCCAGTCGTGTTTATTTCTCTGCATGGTGTGCTACAAGAGTTGCAATTGCTTAAACGACAAGGTGATTTCGACGCCATACTAAATTATTTACGTCAGCCGTTTGCTCAGCAGTTGCCCGACATTCTCGTTATATTGCAGGACTCCAGCACTGCTGCTGAAAATGTTCAAGATATTCTTAATCAGTTGCATTATCAACACGCCAATTCTTCTACTCTAACTATGTTGTTCGCCCACGACGACTTAAATAAAAATGTTACATTACACGCGCAAAAAATTGCCACTGCCGTTGCTGAGCAATTTGTTGGGAGATCTGCGTGACAACTTTAATTGATCAGCAAAAAGCATTGCTCAGGTTCCGGGTGAGCTACTTCTTTTGACGCTGCAAAAAACTAAGAGATAGTGATTAATGAACGATAATATCAACAGAAGCAACGCTAATAAGATTCGTCTCGGGATTAACGGCTTTGGCCGCATTGGTCGCTGTATTGCGCGTATCGCAACAACCAACTCCGAGTTTGAAATCGCCGCCGTTAATGAGTTGAACGACGATGTCGAGAACGCTGTATATCTGTATAACTATGATTCCACCTATGGGCGAGCTCAGAGCTTGGCAGACCTTTCAAAAAATGGAAACAGAGTGCGATTTGACGATCGTGAGGCGCAGTTTTACTGCTATCAGAAATGTGACGATGTTCCATGGCAAGATACAACCGTGGATATCGTTATCGATGCCACCGGTATCGCGGAAAATGTACAAGGTTGCAGGTCGCTAGTTAATTCCGAAAAAGCTCGAAAGGCTATCATTACACACTCGCCAGAGTCTGGCGTTGATCGTTATATCGTAATGGGTGTAAATTGTGATGACTATAACCCGCAACGAGATCATGTGGTTTCTACAACAATCTGCGATACCAATGCGATTGCACATGTTCTAAAAGCATTAGACGACCATTTTGGCATCGTCAATGGATTCGTCACTACATTACACCCCTGGTTGTCTTACCAAAACCTCGTTGATGGCCCGGTGGCTTGGCAATCGTCTCCCGGCGCATACTGGAAAGATTTTTCCCTCGGGAGGTCGAGTATCGGTGCATTGATACCAAAAAATACTACCGCTGTCAGTTGTCTGCGCCCTGTGTTACCCGACATCGAGCCGCGTTTAAATGGCTTTTCGTATCGCACACCAACCGATGTAGTTTGCTCCGCAGACTTATCGATAACCCTAGAATCAACTGTCGAATTAGAACAGCTGCAGGCATTTCTAGCAGACCGTTTCTCTGGATCACCTTATTGCGCGATCAATCACGGCCCATTGGTTAGCGTTGACTTTAAGGGTCAACCCTATTCGGCGGTGCTAGATGCAAGATGGCTACAAATACTCAATCACAAGTTAGTTAAAATTGTACTCTGGTATGACAATGAGTGGGGTTATAGCAGCCGAGTGCTCGATTTAGCACGGCTAATGGCGCAATATTGGTAACGGTCGGTACTGCTCGATTGCTTAAAAGTGTCTAGCGCGAAAGGTGCGGCGTTTTTAGTCAACTAGACAAACACAACGCCTTCTCTTCTTCCATCGCATGCCGGACACACTGTTTCGACAGAAGCGTTGTTTGATGAGCGCAAAGAACTACCGCATCTTTTCATATCAGTGTCATTATTGTCGCCGAATTTCTGAGTCAGATCTTATTTCCAGTACAATTTGACGGATTGATATCTCCCGATACAAGGCACAATTGAAGCAAGCGATGCCGTACATCTCGAACCCTTCTTCAAAAATTCGGCGCAGCAAATAAATCGGCTCTGATTTCGAACTGACGAAACCCGTTTTAAGCATGACGGCGCCCAGAAACTCGAATCCGATGGCACCGGTTATAAATATGAAACCAGAGAAGAGAAAGTAAGCCAATGTGTCTCTCGGCAGGTTTCTGAGAAATGGAAAGAATACAACCCCAACGGCGATCACAAATGCAACACCAAATGGGAGCCATCGGTGAGTTTCAAGTATTGGGGGCATGATGTCGCGTTGTACCAAAATTTCCTGAAGCTTTCCTAATTTTTCATGGAGGCTAGCGGACTCGTCAAAAGACAGGCCAAGAAATATCAATGCTAATAGGAGCCAGTAAGCCGCGCCGGCTTGACCCATGAGTCGGATATTTTTGTAAATAACCAGAATAAGAATTGCGGAGAACAGCAAATTAAGCACAGAAAAATAAGTCGGGACGCTTTGTTCAGCTTGGACATCGAGTAAGCGCAAAAGTCTTGTTAGTTCGCCTGGCGCTGCGTTTGGATCACCAAACAAGTAGGCAAGAGCCCCTAACATGACAATCGCTGTGACGATCCCAAATTGAAAAATACAAAAGTCGACTAGTTTTATGTTTAACGTCATATGCAAGGGTATGTTAGCGACATTTAGAAAAGTTGGCTTTTGTCACACATTGACTGTCCGCTATTAATATGGCACTCCCAAGTGCCTTACAAAAAATCGGGCTAGCACTGAACACTTCGGGGAGGCTAGTATTGCATGGAATTAATCAGATGCTCCCTAGACTAAAATGGCATTTGCGTCTCTCATTATGATTAACGTAATCTTAACAGTCATAACAACGAAAACTTGATTTATCCACAGTCTCAACATTGTGCTAATAGGTACTGCTTGGCGGCGTCCCAGCAATCGAAATTACGAAGTATCTGCGAATAACTTACGTATTGCAGCTAAATCTTCTGGAAATGTGATTTTCACATTAGCCATTTCCCCTTCAACCAAGCGCATTCGATATCCCGCCCGAGTTAACAATGCTGTAATTGTCGTGTCCTGCCAACCATCGTCCTCAGCTCGGCGTATAGCCTCAGTAATCGATGCACGCGAGAAAGCGTAAGGTGTTTGGACCAGTACTACTTTGTTGCGCGGCAGCGGGGCGCCCAGCCATTCTCCGTCGCTTAATGCGATCGAGTCGCGGCGCGTCGCGGGCAATACCGGTACAGCCCCTCCAAATCGCGAAGCAGTTTTCACTACGGCTTTGAACAGACTGTAAGTTGCGAGTGGACGGGCGACATCATGAATAAGCTTGATTTCATTTTCGGCGCGCGCCATCAGGTGTTGTACCGTTTGTTGCCGGGTTGCACCGCCCGCTATCACCTCACATTCAGTGCCAACGATTTCGCGTATAAGAGGGATGCTTTCTGCTTCTACCCCGATAAGGATCTGGGATGCAAAATGGCGAACCGAACCCACCGCGCGTTCAACCAATGTGGATCCACCCACTTCAATGAATGCTTTCTGCTTGCCGCCCAGGCGTGTCCCCTGACCGGCGGCCAGTATAAGGGCGGATGTCCTCTCTGGAGAATATGCAGCCATTTAGCGACCCGTCTGGTAACGAAAGGCTGCAACACAACCGAATGCTAACGCCAGTGCTGCGTCCATTTCTAAACCTTCTTCCAATACTTGCAATAAATCGTATTTGAAAATTCGAAGGTCAACCAACAGCGCAGTTAAACCGAGCCCGATGAAAATAGAGATATAAAAAAAGGGAGGTTGGCGTACTAGTGGCGTAATCAGCGGCAGTACGCGAGCACGGATTCGGTAGAGCAAATAAAGGAAAAGCCCGCCAAGGGCCGCTAACAAAAAGAAGACCGCGAACCCGAAATGTTCCGCTAACTCCTTTACCGCCTTAAAGAAAAGGAAAAAGAAGTCGTGTAACGTATCCATTTTATAATCAAGAATTCGTGGCGCGTTAAAACCGAAGTAGCGCTCGCCATAGCTTAACTCTTCGAGTAACGTTAACAGGCCCAGGGCTAAGAACAGAAGCATAACCGATTTATCGTATTTACCCTTAACATAAAAAAAACCACCAACGGCGCATAATACTACGAACAGATAAATCATTACTGTAATATTCTCTACGAATTGATCTTCCTCGTAGAGTTGTTCGCGAATCTCTGGAATCAGTAAAAAGGCCGAGCTTAAAATAACTAGAATTGTTACGGCAAGCGTTGTATAGGTTCGTACAAAGATCACTTTGCTTCTTGTTTCCCGTTGTTATCGATTGAGCCTTATTTTCCCGTCCTTAAACAAGCCGTGTACATATTCAAACTAATCGCTCAAGGATCGCTTTATGGCAACGTGCGCTGGATTGGCTATCTTGAAAAAAATGAAACCTTTTCAAAACTTGTTCATATTGCTCGTGCCAGCGCGCTAGTTCTGAATCGTTGTCGACGATTTTTTTTATAATGCTTTCAAGCTCCGCCAACGTTTTTACCTTCGGTGCTGGCGTCACGTCTTGATAGTCGAAACAAAAACTGCGGCTGTTGCGTAGAAAGTCGTTCAGGTCCGGACAAAAAAAGATGATAGGCTTTCGTAACAACATAAAGTCATAGACTACACTGGAATAATCGGTGATCAAGCAATCAACTTTGCCAAAAAGTTGATACAGATCGGATGTTTGATCGTGCAATCTGATATTTATAAACCGGTTCGACTGTTGTTTGGATGGTATGGCGGTATCTACGGGGTGCAGCCTTGCGAGAATACGAATACCCTTTCGTCCCGCGACTTCATCCAACGCTTCCCAGGAATAAGGATATGCTGGCCTGTTGTCGTCGCGAAAAGTTGGCATATAAACGAAAACTTGCTTACCCAGTT
>JBPCXM010000720.1:0-5531 GCA_051008535.1 Pseudomonadales bacterium
GTCACTCATTGGAATTCAATGAATCGTGGTAAACCAATCGCACTAACGGTTTTTGATAATTACATTCTTGGCATTCCTTCGTGGTTGTCCGCCTTGAAAAACAATTCTAATTTGACATTGGTGAAGCACGATATTACCGACCCACTGCCGGAAAGTATGGGCGAATTCAACTTTATTATCCATGCAGCGTCTCTTGCATCGCCGACTTACTATAGGAGGTACCCTATTGAAACAATGGACGCAAACGTTAACGGGTTGAGAACTTTGCTGGAGTATAGTGTTGCTAAAAGCGAGACTGCTAATCCGGTTGAAGGTTTTTTGTTTTATTCAACGAGTGAGATATACGGCGACCCAACTCCGGAGAATATTCCGACCCCTGAAACTTACAGAGGTAATGTGTCTTGTACTGGCCCGCGCGCTTGTTACGACGAATCGAAACGTTATGGTGAAACACTTTGTGTGAACTTCGCAAAGCAGCGAGGTGTGCCAGTAAAAATGGCCAGACCATTTAATAATTATGGTCCCGGGTTAAAGATTACTGACCGGCGTGTGCTTCCTGATTTTGCCAAGGATGTACTAAGCGGATGCGATATTGTGATGTTGTCCGATGGCGCGCCGACACGCACTTTCTGTTACATAGCCGATGCGATCGTGGGCTACTACAAAATTCTCATCAAAGGGCGCCCCGGTGAGTCTTACAATATCGGCACTGAAACACCGGAAATCAGCATAAAGACGCTCGCGGAGAAGGTAGTTGAGCGGGCGTCTCAACTTTTTGACTACAAAGGTAAGGCGGTTTTCCAGGAGAGCGAAGATAAAGACTATTTAATAGATAACCCCAACCGCCGCTGCCCTAATATTTCCAAGGCCCGTGAAGAGTTGGGATATGATCCTAAAGTAACGGTTGATGAGGGCCTTGAGAAAGCGCTCCTATGGTATAAAGAGAATAATGGAGCGGAAGACGAATAATGAAAGTTTCAGTGGCGGGAACCGGCTATGTGGGCCTGGTGTCGGGTGTGTGTCTGGCCGATCTTGGACATGAGGTGATATGTGTTGATATTGACCATGACAAAGTTAATAAAATAAATAATGGCGAAGCTCCAATTTATGAAGACGGATTGGAAGAGCTGTTAGCCAGAAATATCGGAGATCGACTTAAGGCAAGTAACGATTTGCACCAAGCCGTGCTAGATACAGACCTCACGCTTGTCGCGGTAGGTACTCCCTTTGACGGTGATCTTATCGATCTTCGCTATATAAAAAATGTCGCCGCGGAAATTGGAACGGCCCTGGCTGAAAAAAACGGCTATCACATGGTGGTTGTGAAGAGTACGGTGGTGCCCGGAACGACCGACGAAGTCGTCTTGCCAATATTGGAAACTGAGTCGGGGAAAGTCGCGGGTGAAGCCTTTAGTGTGGGCATGAACCCGGAATTTCTTAAAGAAGGCGAAGCCATAAAGGATTTTATGAATCCCGATCGCATCGTGCTGGGCGCAACCGATCCGCGCGGAATCGAATCTCTGCAGGAGCTCTACAGTGTTTTCACCGGTGTCGACAAACTGGAAACGAGTTGCCGCACCGCGGAAATGATTAAATATACGGCCAACTCGCTGTTGGCGACATTGATTTCGTTTTCCAATGAAATAGGCAATTTGTGCGCAGCCACTGGTGGTGTTGATGTTAAGGATGTGATGGCTGGGGTTCATCTCGATAAGCGTTTGAGCCCGATATTGCAAGACGGTACGCGGATAACACCCTCAATCACAACTTATATAGAAGCGGGTTGCGGATTTGGCGGTAGTTGTTTCCCCAAGGATGTTAAGGCTTTAGTTGCGTACGGCCGAGAGCAAGATGCTCCTATGACCTTGCTGGAATCTGTTGTGAAAATCAATGCCAGGCAACCGTACAAAATGCTGGAAATTCTAGCCGATCATTTCGATGATCTAGCAGGCATTAAAGTACTCGTCCTCGGTTTGGCATTTAAGCCTGGCAGCGATGATATGCGTGAATCGCCAGCTATTCCCATCGTTAATTCGCTGCTTGACCAGGAAGCGAAGGTTTCAGCTTACGACCCTGTTGCTGAATCAGAGGCAAAAAAGATGTTCGATGCGTGCGATATCGAATACCTATCAAACCTGGAAGCAGCGATAAGCGATGCGGACGTAGTATTACTGGTCACGCGTTGGCAGGAGTTTAATGCCGTGCCGAAAATATTGGCCAGCCTTGAACGGCAGCCCCTGGTGGTGGATGGGCGACGCATGCTTGAACGCGATCAAATAGAGAATTATGCTGGTATTGGTATGTAGTTTCGTTCGACTTGTCGCAGCAGATTATGATTATTTAAAAAACCAGCCGACCCCGAACGTCAGTGCGAATGAGCTTTCGCGTTCCAAAAGAGGGCTGTCGACAAACTCTGCATTGGCGAGGTAGTCATAGCGCGCGGTGCCACCCATCCATAGCTGGCCAACGCGTTTACGCAACGAAAATTTGAATACGGCCCCGCTGAACCCGCCGTCGACATCAAAGGCCGCGCGCTGTTCGGTCTCGTACTGGCTCTCAACGGCATAATAATAGCTGTGATAGTCACTGTCACCGAATAGTAAGCCGAAACGCGCCAACCAATTCCAGTCGCGAAGCCACTTTTTTCGCTCGTAGGCAATAGACGGATTAAATACCAGGCCGACGGATTCGGCTTTGGACAAATCCGTCGCCCCAATTATCCGCAGCGGCAGGTGCAATGTCCACTTGCCGACGGATTCATCGCCCGCGAGATTCACAATCACCGAGGGCCCCACCTCAAACGCGGGTAACAGGTCGGGCATACCTTCACGAAGCTCGTTATCGTCGGCGCCGATGACCAGTGCGGTGTCGGCACTGATGTTTAGCTGTACACGATCACTGCTAAAAAATTCACCGCGTACGCTTTCCTCGTCAACTTTTAGAAAATCGCCTTTGTACCGGAACATTGGAAAAGGCAGCGCCAAGCCGCGGTATCTATCCGACCCTCTATAATCGGGCAAATACTGCCCACCGACGCCAGCGCCGAATTCCCACTGCGGCTTTTCTTTTGCATCCGCAGCCAAGACAGCGGGCGCTAGCAAACTAGCGGCTATCGCCGCGGCACAAACCATTCGCTTCATGCTGTTGAAGCGTCGCCGTTTGAGTTGCTTGACGTCGCACCGAAAAAAGACACTATAAATTTGTTCCGCAAACCGGCAGCGTGTTGATCGCTTCGTCGACCAAGCTTGTTGTAAACTTCTCGGTGCCATTCTTATCCACATTGCTAAACGAAGAATCTCGAAACTGGTTGCTGCCGAAGGCAGAGTCTTGGCGCAGTAAGCGTGGTGCCGGTAAATTACGTAAGTGAGCTTCAATATCTGATGCGACGCCGGGGTAAATTTCGTTTGCGACCCATGCAGCGCGTTCAATCAATGCGGGATCGCTGAGGCGGCCACGCTGACCCGAATAAACAATGTAATCGCTGGCAGACGCTTCGGGCCCCGGGTTGTTGGTCACCGCGACTTCCTCTTCAATGCCAAAATGGTAGCTCATCATCAGTGTATCAAACACCGTCGCCAGGTCTTCCCTTATTGTACTATAGCCGTAGTAAGTGATCGCGCCATCGGGCGTAAACGCTTCGCTGACCGTGGGTGGCTGTAGCGCCCGCTGAGAGGCGGTGGCTTCCTCGCCGGCAAATGACACGGCAGCCAAGTTGCGCATCAGTGTCGACTGCAAGGGGAAGAGTTCTGTGAGAGTCGTAGATTTAAGCTCGTTTGCGAAGCGAGCGTAATAGCTGGCGCTGCGTGAACTTTCTAATGAGTCGAATCGAGACGGGTGCATAGAATCGACCGCATGCGCCAGCTCGTGGTAGAGCAGGAACGCCAGCGGTATTCGCAAGCTGTCAACGCTGCGTGATCCGTCGGTGTTTGCTGCAGGCCGTAGTCGTACCGAGCTATCGTTTTGCACAAAGCGCCACGGCAAGGCAACTTGCAGTGCGCTACCAAACCCGCTGCGAAAATCCTCCTCTTGGCTAATTTCAGCTTGTTGTGCTGCGGTCAGCCAAACATAATCAGCATCAAGATATATCGCGCCGGTGTCTGACCGGAAGTACGATGGACGAATATCGCTGGCAATAACAACCGCCGTGACCGAACGCAACATGAGCAGCAAATCGTCGGGCAGAGTCACGAGCACGCTACGAAAGTTTTCTCCCATCCAGCGATGCGAGACAAGCACGCGTTGCATAATGGCGTCGATATCCGGTGCGGCGTTTTCCTGGCCTAGAAATGGCAGGCGTTGCAAAGTACATTCTTGGGTGTTAGCCCCCTGGTAGACGCAAGGTTTCAACGCTGGTGCGTAAGTTGCCTCCGCGACATAAGGGAATGTATCGACAGCGACTTCGGGTATTGGTGAATTAGGATTGCTGCCCCGCTCACCCGAGCTGCCGCCGTTATCGCAGGCGCCCAAAAGCGAGACGGCTAGTGATAACATGAAAGTGGAGAAACGCCGGCGCATATTCTACCTATTTGATTTACTTGCTAGTGCAAACGCTGCATTTTCGAATGCGGGCATTGCTGTGCCTCTGTCAATAATAGTCGTTGTTGGTAATCCGCGAAAGTATCGGGCTAGCTCCCTATTGTGGTGCGTCTATTACTTTGTAAACTGTAATGGTTCTAAGACACGCATAGCTGTCAAAATGTCCCTTAAATTAATAGTGAGGATCGATCATTGGGTTCAGAGGTCAATCAGTTACCGTTGCCAATACGATTGCTCAATATGGCAGGCAAAGGCGTTAGCGCCGTTGGCTGGCAGCCCATTACACTAGAAGCTGAGGCATTGGTTGCTAAGGCGGCGGAAACTACTGGCCTTACCGATTTAGGCGACAATGAATTTCGCAAGCCATTTGAACTCCTGCTGGACTCGCTGGAAAACGAAGCCGACCTGACGCTGATGGGGCGCATGGTCGCTCGCAGCGATGTCTTGCGCCTGCTGGAAAACCGTTTGCGAATCGTTGATCTCTTTAAGCAACATCCGGAGATTGGCGAACAAGCCATTGAGCGACCCTTGTTTGTGGTAGGCCCGCCGCGCACCGGTACAACGATTTTTCATGATTTGCTGGCGCTGGACGCCGACAACCGCGTACCCCTCTCGTGGGAGACCGCCTACCCAGTGCCGCCGCCGGAATCTGCAACATACCGCAGCGATCCTCGCATCGCTCGCGTGCAAGCCGAACTTGACCGGGTAGACAAGCTCATCCCTGAGTTTAGGAAGATGCACCCAATGGGCGCCGAGCGGGCGCAGGAATGCGTCAGTATTACTTCGCATGATTTCGCTTCCATGGTGTTTGATACCCAATACCGAGTGCCGAGCTATGAAGATTGGGTCGCCGAGCATGATATGCAATCGGCCTTGCGATTTCATCGCAAGTTCTTGCAGTTGCTGCAGTGGAAAGTCCCCGGCAAGCGTTGGGTTCTAAAGTCACCGCAACATGTGTGGCACCTGGAATATCTGCTGCGGGAATACCCTGATGC